>JAYSSW010000403.1:0-1886 GCA_043720335.1 Planctomycetia bacterium | reverse complement strand
ATCCGCTCGATCGGCGGCGTCCGCTCGATCGCCTTCTCGCCCGACGGCGTGCAACTCGCGGTCGGCGGCGTCGGGCAGATCGGCAACGTCGACAGCCTCGCCGGCCCGTCGCGCGTCGAGGTCCACGACTGGGCTCGCCGACAGCGCGTCCTCGAATTCACCGGCCAGCAGCAGGGCCTCGTCAACAAGCTCGTCTGGCACCCGCAGAACAACTGGCTCTGCGCCATCGGCGGCGGCGCCAATGGCTTCGTCTTCTTCTACGACGTCGCACGCCGCGCCATGGTGCACCAGGCCAACCTGCCGATGCACGTCCACGACGCCGCCTTCAACGACGACTTCACCAGCCTCGTCAGCGTCGGCCACAACAAGATCGTCGTCTCCGAGCTGCGCGCGTAGTTGCGTTCAAGCGGCTCGCCCATATAGCCCCCGGCTTGCCGGGGGTGACGCGCGACCCACGATCAAGATTCATCGAACCGGCATGCGTCACACCACACCCCCGGCAAGCCGGGGGCTATATGGGGAACGCGAATTCGCCGGCTTTTCCGTGGCTTCTGCGTCGCCATCGGGTAGGTTCGTCTCCTTCGCGGAACCGCAACCACCCACGGGACAGCAGCGATGGAAAAATCGGCGATCCACAGCAGCCTCGACTGGGACAGGCCCGGCAAGCAGCACGGGCATCTCTTCATCCCCTACTCGCACAACCTCGGCGGCTGGGCCAACCTCATGGTCCCCGTCACCGTCGTGCGCGGCGGCGACGGGCCGACCGCCCTCGTCCTCGCCGGCAACCACGGCGACGAGTACCCCGGCCAGGTCGCGGTGCTGAAGCTGTGCCGCGAGCTGGCGCCGGAGCAGACGCCGGGACGCGTGATCCTGGTCCCGTGCCTCACCATGCCGGCGTCGAAGGCGATGACGCGCCTGTCGCCGCTCGACGGCAAGAACTTCAACCGCTGCTTCCCCGGCAAGCACGACGGCACCGTCTCCGAGATGCTCGCCCACTACCTGACCCACACGCTGTTCCCGCTCGCCGACATCGTCGTCGACATCCACACCGGCGGCCGCAGCATGGACTTCGCCCCGTGCGCCCACATGCACCTGGTGCCCGACCGCGAGCAGCGGCGGCGGATGATCGAAGGAACGGAGGCGTGGAACTCCGAGTTCGCGTTCCTGTACGCCGACGTGGCGGGGTCGGGCCTGCTGCCGGTCGAGGCGGAGCGGCAGGGGAAGACCGTCATCACCACCGAGATGGGGGGCGGCGAGGTCGTGTCGGCGGCGGTCCATCGGCTCACGCAGTCGGGGCTGCGCAACGTGCTTGTCCACTTCGGCGTCGTGAAGGGCCAGAAGGCTCCGCGCCCGAAGCCGACGCGCTGGGTGCAGGCGATCGAGCGCGACGACTACCAGTTCGCGCCGGAGTCGGGCATGTACGAGAACCGCGTTGACCTGGGCGCCGACGTGGCGAAGGGGGAGACGGTCGGCCTGATTCACTTCCTCGAACGCCCGGAGCGCGAGCCGGTCGCCGTCGTCGCCCCATCGCCCGGCGTGCTGATCGGCACGCGCGGCCCGTCGGTCGTGGCGCAGGGCGACTGCGTCGCGTGCATCGCGCACGACGTGCCGGCGGATTCGCTGCGGTAGGCATGTCGTCAAGCCCGCTGCCGCTAAGCGGCGGGGTCAACGCATGCAGCGACCCCGCCGCCTAACGGCAGCGGGCTTGATACAACATCCATGCATGATCTCACTGGCCCCTGACCGCTGACCCCTGACCCCTGCCAAACGCACGGAACCGTCATGGCCCTTCTGAGCAAGATCTACTTCAACGCCGTCTTCGGCGCCCTCGGCGGGCTGCTCGGCTGGATGCTCTTCGGCGTCCTCGGCGAACGCCTGCCCAGCGA
>JAYSSW010000402.1:0-4176 GCA_043720335.1 Planctomycetia bacterium | reverse complement strand
TCGCCCGCGCTCCGCTGCGCGTCGCGGCTAAACTTCCGCGCACCTACAGATCCAGCGCGTCCAGGGCGTCCATCAGGCTGTCGAGGTCGTCCTTCGGGGCGGCCGGCTTGTCGGACTGGCGCTTGGGGATGCCGACGGCCATGCCGACCGCGTCCCGGCCGTCGGCGACGAGTTCGCGGTCGCGCTCGGCGGCGGCCTGGGCGAAGGGATCCTTCGTGTCGCCGCCGAACAGGCGGGTCAGGTCGATCTTCAGGTTGCCGACCGCGCCGACCGGGGCCCCGGCGATCGCCGGCGTCTTGTAGTCGGGGAACATGATCGCCTGCTCCGGGCAGACGCGGCTGCACGCCGGGCAGCCCTTCTTGCAGTTGTCCTGGTTCTCCACCAGCAGACGTTCCGTCGAATCAAGGCCATAAACTCCGAACAGGCAGAAGTCGATGCACTCCATGCAATTGGTGCAGCGGCTGTAGTCGATGACCGGATACCAACGCCGGCCCGGCGCCTGCAGCAGTTCTTCCGGCGCAAAGGTTACTGGGGCCGGGGCGAGCGACTGGCCCAGGAAGTTGAAGCCCAGCTCCACCATCGCCGGGGCGGCAAGAACCGGCTTGCGCTCGCTTTCGCGCTCGGTGTGCTTCTGCCGGCAATCGTCGGCGATGCGGCGGATCTCGCCCAGGAACGGCTCCGGCGTGTTGAAGTCGCGCAGGTCGAGGCAGTGGATCGTCCGGTTCGGCACGTCGAGGGCGCCGATCCCCTTCGCCGGCGGTGCTTCGCCGCCTTCCTCGTCGTCGTCATCGACCGGCGGCTTGAGCTGCGTTTCGCCCCAGTGCCCTTTGATGTTGTCGCGGTCCATCACCCAGAAGGCGGCGCGCGGGAACAGCCAGCTCAGCACCACCATGTCGCCGCGCACGGAGCCGAGGAAGAGCCGGCCGGTGTGGTCGGGGCCGAGGTCGTAGAGGTGCGGGATGACCGAGACCTCCAGCCCCGATTCCATGAGGAGGGCCGCGACGATCGACTCCTCGAGCGCCCGCTTGGCGGGGTGCTTGCCCTGCGCTTGCGACAGGATCACGTTCAGGCGGTGGCGGCTCATGCGGTGGTTCCTGGTCGATCCCGGTTCGAGAGTCGGGGTGATGCGTTGTTCCACGTCGGCAAGAAAAAACACACGCCAAGCCCCAGGATGAGCGAAGCGATTCCTGGGGGTGACTTGTATCGTAGCTTGACCCCCACCAATCGCGTTGCTCATGGTGGGGCTTGGCACTTTCATTCTCCCTCAACGTGGAAAGCGACGCCGGCTACATGTGCCCCTTGAGCATGTTCTGGGTCTTCTCCCAGTTGGCGGCCAGGAAGTCGTGGTACTCCTGCACGTCGAGCGTGTCGGCGGGGTCGGCGTCCATCGTGAACAGCCAGCCGCTTCCATAAGGTTCGACGTTGATGGCCGACGGATCCTTCAGAAGTTCAGGGTTGAAATCGACGAGCGTGCCGGCGAGCGGGGCGAACAGGTCGGACATCGCCTTCGACGTTTCGATGTGGCCGATGAGCTGCTTGAGCGAAAGAGGATCGCCGGGGCTGGCCTGCCAGTCGAGGAAGTAGACGTCCTGCATCAGCCGCACCGCGTAGGTGGTGAAGCCGAACCGCAGCACGCCGCCTGCCTGCTGGCACCACATGTGGTTGCGGCAGTAGCGCAGCTCGCCCGGCAGCGGCGCCGGGAACTTCCCCATCATGAACGTGATCGCTTCGGGCATGGCTACTCGAAAAACTGGGCGACCCGCGCCGCGAACCCCGGCAGCACGTCGTCGGCGGCCAGCGTGTCGTTCTCTTGGAAGACCTGCGCGTTCGTCGCCGAGCGGTGCGCCTGCACTTGTCGCGACTCCGGATCGACCAGCCAGACCAGCTCGACGCCGATGGCGAAGTACTCGCGCAGCTTCGCGACCATGTCGGCCGGGCGGTTGCTGGGCGAAAGAACCTCGACGATCAGGTTGGGGGCCACGTCGAGGTACGTCTTCTCCGGGTCGCGCTGTGCGATGCGTTCCATCGAAGTGAACATGACGTCGGCGCCGCGCACCGTGTCGGGGTCGAACTCCGTGTACAATCCGACTTGCCCGAGAGCGACGCGGCCGAGCTTGTTCGCCTTGATGAAGCCGTACAGCAGCGCGCCGATGTTGAAAACAATTTCGCCATGCTCGAAGTCGGGCCGTTCGACTACTACAATCCTCCCCGCGACGAGTTCGCAGCGCTCCGCAAGATCCAGGCGCGCGAAGGCTTCGCCGGTCAGCAGGGACGTGTCAGGCGTGCGGCTCGCGGTCGCCATGGTCGGCCTCGCGGGTTCGATGCGGGGCGAGGCGGCGGATCAGCCGCCGCCGCGCCCCGGAGATTCGCGGCGGGTCACTCGTTCTTCCAGCCCTTGCGCGACTTCTTGGCGTGGCGCAGGCGCTTGTTGCGGATGCGGCGACGCTTGTTCTGCGTCTTCGCTTTGCTTGATCGGGCCATCGGGGCTTCCTTCCGGAAAGTTCGAGGTTCGCTCTTGGTCGAGGCAGGTCAGGTTGCGTGTCCGATCATGATACGGAATCCGCCGGCCCGCCGCCGCTGGGGACCGCCGCCGCGTCGATTTACGGCTGGCTGCGGGAGGGCGGGATGGGACGGAAATGCGTGCGTGATCCTGCCGGGAGTGGTGCGGCCGCGGGGGGTTCGATGGATTTGCCGGTGTTCTTCGACGTACAATTGAGTATCTTAACCGATGGTTCCGCCCCGTCCCGTCCGGGGAGGCCAGAGCAACCGCAGAGGGAGTGAGTCCGTGCAGATCAAGATTTCCATGCGACACGGCCATCTGAGCGAGGAAACGCAGGAGCACATCCGCGAAAAAGCGGGCAAGCTGCTGCACTTCTTCCAGCGGCTGATGATGATCGAGGTGCTGGTCGACCTGCAGCACGAGGACCGCTTCGTCGAGTTCCTCGTGTCGGCCGAGCACAAGCACGACTTCGTGGCCAGCGCCCACTCCAAGGAGCTGATGACGGCGGTCGACCTGGTCGTCGACAAGCTGGAGGCGCAGGTGCGCAAGTACAAGGAGAAGATCCAGGACCACCGCCGCACCCCGTCCGTGGGGGAAGTGGCGGGCGCCCCGGACCTGGACGCGGACCTGGACGATCCCCAGTAACCTTCGAAGCCCCCTTCGAACGAAGGAGAGTCGGCCCATGCGCATGTCGGATTTCGTCGTCCGCGAATCGATCTCGGCGTCGGTCGCGGCGAGCACCAAGGAAAGCGTGATCCGCGAGATGGTCGAGAGCCTGCGGGCGGCGGGCTACTTCCTCGAGGGGAACGACCCCGAGGAGATCGTCAAGGCGATCCAGAAACGCGAGCGCCTCAGCTCGACGGGGATCGGCCGCGGCGTCGCCATCCCGCACGCCAAGCACAAGAGCGTCAACCAGCTGGTCGGGACTGTCGCCATCGCCCACGGCGGCGGCATCCCGTTCGACAGCGTCGACGGGCACCCGGTGTTCATCCTCGTCATGCTCGTCTCGCCGGAGGAGCGCCCCAGCGAGCACCTGCGCGCCCTCGAAGGGGTCTCGCGCTGCCTGCGCGACGACGCCTTCGTCGCCAAGCTCAAGCTGGCCGAAAGCCCGCAGACGGTGTGGGATCTGATCTGCCAGCACGACGGCGCCCAGGGGTAGCGGGGTTGATGCGATTCCCCAGGGACGGCCGTCCCTGGGCTTTCCGTGGGATTCCTGTCGCCAATCGAGATGCCATGTCGGGCGAGTCGCTGAAGTGCCTGGTCGTCATCAGGAACCCGCAGGGGCTGCACATCCGCCCCATCGCGGCGTTCGTGCAGGAGGCCAACCGCCATCCCTGCGAGGTGGCCCTGGGACGCCCCGACGGCGAGCGCGTCAACGGCAAAAGCCCTATTTCATTGATGATGCTCGCCGCCGAGGAGGGGACCCAGCTGCTGCTGGAAGTGAGCGGCCCCAACGCCGCCGCCGCCCTGGAGGTCCTTGCGGAGATCCTCCAGCGTGCGGAGATGGACGACGACGAGGAAGTGCAATGACGCGACGATGCTTGCTCCCCTCTCCCCGTTACGGGGAGAGGGGCCGGGGGTGAGGGGTTCTCCCACGCCAGGGACCATCCAAATCCCGGCGAACGGCCTGCGTAAGCTGGCCGGTTGAACTTTCAACGATTGCGAGGTTCCACCAG
>JAYSSW010000401.1:0-4178 GCA_043720335.1 Planctomycetia bacterium | reverse complement strand
AAAGCCCAGGGACAGCCGTCCCTGGGGATGAAACTTCCCAGGGACGGCTGTCCCTGGGTTTTCGATGTTTCAACGATCCCCGACGTGGGACAACCCCTCACCCTCCGTCCCTCTCCCCGTAAGGGGGAGAGGGGAGCAAGCGGCTTCCCTCCCGCCGCGAAGATGTTGATCCGCGATCCCCAAGGAACGTCTCCATGCTGAACAAACTCTTCTGGCTGCTCGGGATCGCCCTGCTCGTCGGCACCTTCGGCGCGGGCTGGGTGCTCAGCCAGCCCTCCTCCAAAGGGAGCAGCAAGGACGCGCCCGAAGCCGAAGCGCCGCCGCCGATGATCATCTGCTGGGGGCACTACGACCTGATGACGAAGGTCGCCGACCTCTACCCGCGCCAGTTCGGCCGCGTGGTCAAGGTGATCGACCCGCGCGTGAAGGTGAAGAAGGGGGACGTGCTGCTGGAGGTCGACAGCGAGCTGCACAAGCTGAAGCTGGCCGAGGCCGACGCCGACATCGAGGCGACCCGCAAGCAGCTGGAGGAGGTCGACATCGAGGAGAAGGTCTTCCCGTTCAAGATCGAGGAGCTGACCAACCTCGGCAAGTCGCACCGCAAGGAGCGCGACAAGCTGGAGATCGAACTCGACGCCAAGCTGAAGCTCATGCAGGACAACATCGGCAACCCCGAAAGCCAGGTCCGCGCCGTCAAAGCCGCCCTCGAAGCGATCGACTTCAAGATCGACGCCTCGGCGTCGGCCCTCAAGCAGCTCCAGCAGTCGGTCGGCAGGTTCGCCGTCAAGAAGGCCCAGATCCACCAGTCGCTGCTGGCCAAGGCCGCCCAGCGCAAGCAGGTCGAGTACGCCCTCAGCGAGTGCAAGCTGGTCGCCCCCAGCGACGGCGAGGTGATGAAGGTGAACGTCGCCGAGGGCGAAACGCTCGGCCCCAACCCGCGTTACGCGGCGGTCGAGTTCGCCCCGAAAGGCCCGCGCGTGGTGCGCGCCGAGGTGATCCAGGAATGGGGCAGCAAGGTGGCGCTCGGCCAGGAGACGATCATGGAAGACGACACCTACAACGGCCCGAAGTGGAAGGGGAAGGTGAAGACGATCTCCGGCTGGTACGCTCCGACGCGCAGCCCGGTGATCGAGCCGTTCCGCTACAACGACGTGCGGACGCTGGAGTGCCTGATCGAAGTGACGGACAGCGCCGACACGCTTCGCCTGGGCCAGCGCCTGCGGGTGAAGATCAAGATCTAGGCGCGCCGCCCAAGCGCGGCGAAACGGCGCGAGGCGGCGGATCGAGGCGTCGAAACGAGAAGCAGCCCCTTCCCCCTAACTTCCAGGAGGAGGGGGCGGAAGGAGCTTGTTGCTCCGCGTGCCTACCAGGCGCGCCAGCGGTACTCGTTGTAGACGCCGCCGTCGTTGTAGACGTGGATGGTGTAGGCGCCGGTGTTGAGCGGCCGCCAGGAGACGTTGAAGCGGTCGCCCGGGCCGCGCGTCCGGAGGACGATGTTGCCGGCGGCGTCCTTGACGACGACGTTCAGGGCGGTGTCGCCGTCGCCAGCGACGGTGAAGTCGGCGCGCTCGCCGCCGTTGTAGACGACGCGGTGGACGTTGACGCCGTAGGCGGGGACGCGGCTGACGCCGGTGATCGGCCCGTTGGTCGGATCGGCGTTGGTGCGGCCGGCGAGGCCCAGGCAGGCCGTCAACGCGAGGGCGGCGACGCAGGGAAGCATGCGGTGGATCATGGGGACTCCGTGAGACCGGGGACACGCGGCAGCCTTTCCGTCCGCCCAGCGACATGCCGGGCGGCTCCTGCCGTCTCAAGAACCGCGAGGCCGTTCGCCTCGCCGTAATTGAAACGGAGCCGCCTGGAGAATCCCGGATTATCCCGCGATTTTTTTTCCGCCGACAGCCCGCGCGCCGGTCCGGAAACGAAGAACGCCCGCAGGGCCGTCGGGGCCTGCGGGCGTTCCGGGGAGTTCGCCGAGGCGAAAGCCAGCTACTCCAGGAAAGCGAACACATGGACCCGGTTCGGCTCGCCGCCGCTGGTGTTCAGGACTTGAATCCGGTAGGTCTGATCGGGCCGCAGGTTGATCCGGACCGCTCGCTGCTCCGTAAAGCCGTCGATGTCGGAGCGGACCGCTGTCTTGCTGTCGGCCTGGAAAACGCGCAGCTCAAGATCGTAGCGGCCCTGCCGCGGAACCACCCTGGCCCCTCCGGAGCCAGGCTCCGACTGGCCGCCCAGCACGTAGACCACCAAGGTGGACGAAACCACCGAAGGCGGGAGCCCCACGGTGAACTCCTTGGCTTGGTTGCTCTTCAAGGTGATCGTCTCCGCCAGCAGGCTCCGGGAGGCGGGCTGCGCCTTGGCGATCTTGTCCTCGAGCGCCTTGATCTCCTTGCGCCGCTCCTCCAGCGACGTCTCCTTTTCCTTGACGCTCGCCGTTGCCACGCTGAGCTCCTGTTCGAGCTTCCCGCGGCCGTCGTCCGCCTTGTTGAACTTCGCGACAGCGTCCAGCAGATCCTTGCGCGACTTCTGCAGGTCGTGGTCCCTGGCTTGGAGACCGTTCTTGATCTCGCCGATCCGGGCCAGCAGCCCGCTCTGCTCCTTCTTCCATTCCTGCCCGCGCTGGAGGAGGGCAGCGGAATGCCCGCGCGCGTTCCCGGCCTCGCGTTCGAGTTTCTCCGACAGAGCGCCCACCTGCCCCGACAACGCCGCCGTCCGCTCCCCCTGCTCGACGGCCTCGTCGCGGCGTCGCAGTTCCGACGCCGCCAGCAGCGCGCCCACCGCCAGGAGCCCGAACAGGGCGGCGCAGGCGAGCACCGTTTGCTTCCTCGACGCGGGCGGCCCCTGGACCGGCGCTTCCGCCTCCGGCCGCCTCCTTCGGCTGCGCGGCGCGTCCCCCGCGATCCGGTGCAGCAGCGTCGCGCGAACCTCCCTGCGGATCTCCTGGTCGTCGAAGCCCGCCGGCGCGTCGGCGTCGAGCAGCTTCCGCTGCCAGAACGCGCCCCCCCGGACGAGGACGAGGTCCTGCAGCAGGCTGAGCGTCGCAGGCTCCCTCAAGGGGCGGTCCATCGCGGCGAACAGCTCCGCAGGCAGCCCCTCGAACCCGCCCTCCATCAGCGCGGGGACGCTTTCCCCCAGCAGCGCCAGCAGCTCGGCCGCAGCGGGGCCTTCGCCGCTGTCCGCTCCCGCGAACACCAGGTCGAGCAGGTTCTCGTCGAGCCACGCCCCCCATTGGTGCGCGGACTCGGGCATCGGCGGCGTTCCCAGCAGATCCATGGCTTGGTTCCTGTCGGATGGTCCCTTACTAGAACTCGGAGCGCGTCGCCTTGCGAATCGCTTCCATCACCTCGTCCACCGTGTTGAAAAGCCGGCGCATCTTGGAGGCCAGATGCCCCCCCTTCGGGCCTGGCTTGCCGGTCGGCTCCGGCTCGTGCTCCTGGAGAATGGGGAGCGACGATCCCAGGTTTTGAAGCGACTGCAGCAGCTTGGTCAACGCAGCCAGAACCTCCCGTTGATCGACCTCTTCCTCATTGACCGGGGGGGCGGCGCGAGGATCCAAGGGGAGCGCGGGCAGGGCGTCCAGGGAAGCCGGCGAATCCCGCCGGTGGCGGAACTGGTCCATCAAGTGGTTGGTGGCGATCCTCTTGAGATAGCCCACGATCTCAACGTCGGACTTGAATTCGACCGGGCGGTCCGCGCGCGTCAGCGTCTCCCACAAGCGGGAGAAGACATGGCCGGTCAAGTCGGCGACCTCCCCGCTGGAGATCGGGCGCCCCGCCTGCTTGCTCACTTTCCGCAGCACGTTGGAGACCACCGGGAACAGCCGCTCGTACAGCTGGAAGAACATCGCCTGGGCCTGGCCCAGCAGCCTGCGAATGTCCTGGCTGAGTTCGCTGGCGACGGAAGGAGCTGTGGAATCGACCATAATTCGGCACGTCGGGCGGAGGAGGAACGCATCGAAACGCAAAATCTTTGTACCACCCCGCCGCAAAGCCCGCAACTTGAAAGCCGGCGCAGCGGAGCGCGGGCGACGAGCGACGATGAAAGTTCCTCCTCGTTTCCAGTTCTGCCGGGGCCTGAGAAACCTGAGCCCGAAGCGCAAAGCGAGGCCGCCCCGCGCGACGACATGATCCCAGGGGACCGGCGACTCGCGCAGCGAGAACCGCCCTCGCTGCACATTGGCG
>JAYSSW010000400.1:0-4182 GCA_043720335.1 Planctomycetia bacterium | reverse complement strand
GCACGTCGGGCGCGGGTGCGGGGCTAAGTTTGGCGCGGAGCTTGTCGTAGGCCTCGGCGTTGACGCTGGCGACATCGACGCCGAGCACTTCGGCGAGCAGGCCTGCGCCGCGCTGCCAGACGGCCTTGGAGAGCTGCCCGCCGCCGCAGCCCAGGTCGAGCCAGCGCTGTCCGGGCTTGGGGTCGAGCCAGGCGGCCGTGTCGCGCAGCAGCTCCTGGTAGGGGGGCAGCTCGTGCTGGCTCCAGAACGCCTTGGCGCATTTCGAGTCGGGCCAGTAGTTGATGGTCTCGTTCATGCTCGCATCCTGCGGTCACGGAAGGGCCTTCGTTGCCCCCGACCATAGCAGGATTCGCGGCACGTTCAAAGAGGAGATCGCGGTGGAAACAAGGCCAAAATGCAAGAATTAGCCACCGAGGTCACAGAGAACACCGAGAGGGAAAAAGCGAAATCGCCTTTTCCCCGCCGTTTGCCTCGACTGCCTGATGCTTCCGCGTGAGCGAGCAGAACGCCCGCCGCCCGATGCGTCAGTTTGAGGAAACCGACGGCGTGGCAGGCGATTCAAGCGGCTCGATCTGCATGACGTGCAGAATGGAAATCACGACAACGCGGTCGTAAATCCGCTCCTTCGCTTCTGGCCAGGGAGTTCCCACCGAAATGGTGGTTCTGCCGACCATGATGAGTTCAGGATGGTTCACGTCCAGCGTTCGGCCGTCTGTGAGCGTCAGCCGGAATGACTGGAACGGCTTGCGGTGGACGATTTCGCGGATGTCTTCCGGTCGCATGGTGAACTCTCCGATCGGGCTTTTGCTTGCCGCGTGGTCACTCCGCCGCCTCGTCGTTCGTTTCGGCGGGCTTGCCCTGGAGACCCTTGGCGACGGCGTCCATCAGCTTCTCCATCGCGAACGGCTTGCGCAGGTACTCGACGACCCCCAGGTACTCGGCGTACGCCTTGTGCCGGCTCCCCTCGTTGGCGGTGATCATGATGATCGGCGGCGCGTCGGGCTTGTCGCGGAAATGCTCCAGCACCGGGTAGCCCCCCATGCGCGGCATCATCATGTCGAGGATGACCAGGTCGGGCTTCTGCTGGTAGATCGCGTTCTTGCCCTGCTGCCCGTCGCGGGCCTGCAAAACTTTGTGCCCCTGGTTCTCCAGCACCGCTCGGATGCCGTCGCTCAGCTCATAGTCGTCATCGACGATGAGGATCAGCTTTTGCTCGGCCATGTCGTCCTCCCCTTGCACGGTGAATGTCTTTCTCAAGGTAGCACTCGCCGCCCCCGCCTACAAGCCGCTTTCGACATTGCATGCGGACGGCCGCCGGCTTGGGCGATGCGCGGGCCGGGGCATAGGATCAACGCCAGGGCGGACCTCGCGAAATCAAACAAGTCGGAAGGGCAGAACATGCTGCGGAAGATCGTGCTGGTCGGGCTGGTGCTGGCGGGCGGATCGGTTCTGGCGTTGGCCCAGGGGCCGAGCAAGCTGGAGGTGACGGTCAAGATCCCCGCCGACGTGCCCAGCTTCAAAGGACAGACGCTGGAGGTGCTGCTGTTCGAGTTCGACCCGAAGATCGCCGACAAGCCGGCCAGCAAGTTCGACCAGGTCGTCCTCAAGGACTTCAGCCATGAGATGGGCAAGGAGACGGTCAAGGAAGTGACGCTCGGCGAGAAGGCGAAGGACGGCAAGACCAACGCGGCGCGCAGCTACTACGCCACCGTCTTCGTGCTGAGGAACGGCGCCCGCACCCATATCGGAGAACAGGACGGCAAGAAAGGCATACTGTGCCGCGTGCTGACAGATGGTCAGCCGAGCAAGGTGAACATGGTCGTGAGGCCTGTGCAGTGAGGTGCAACCTCATATAGCCCCCGGCTTGCCGGGGGTGCGACGTGAGATTGAGCAGAATTCATTGAAAAAGCGAGGGACAAGCGTCACCCCCGGCAAGCCGGGGGCTATATGACGCAGCGCGTTCCGCGAATCCTACAGCAGCACGTGCAGCTTGTTCAGCGTGCGGATCATCTCGTCCTGGTCGTCGTCGGACAGGCTCTGCAGCCGTTCGACGATGCGGCCGACGCGCTTCGCCTGGTAGTCGAGAAGGGCCTTCTCGCCGCCGGGGGTGATGCCCACGTCGATCTTGCGCTTGTCGCGCGGATTGATGCGGCACTGGATGTACGGCCGGTCGCGGTTCTCCAACGCACGGATGACGCGCGACATCTGCGCCGGCAGCACGCCGAGAAGGCGCTGCAGGTCGCCGACGATCATCGTGCTGTTCGCCTGAAGAAGCGACAGGGTAAGGAACTCGACTTCCTTGAGGTCGCCCAGCCGCCTGCGCCCGCGGAGCGTGGACAGGCATATCTGGGTGACGACCTGGAAGAGTTCTTGGGCGAGGTCTTCGATCCGGGTTCCGGTGCCGGTTGCCATGGAAGGTTGTCCCGTGCGCCATCGCGTGAAGAACCCGCTTGCTTGGGGGGAGCGGGGGTGCGAACCGGCGCGGCTTTCTCGTTGAGCCGAGAACAACTCCATCATAATCTTTGACAACGCGATGTCAATTGCGGAACAGGGACGGTTGCGCAGAATGGACAATTCGCGAACGGATACAACGATTGCATCGATTGTGACGGCCCCATCACGTTCCTGGGACGTGCAAGCGGCGTGCTGGACAGGCCGTGCGGACGCGGACTGGCGCGTGACGCCCCGCAAAGGCGGCACGATCCGCACGCCTTTCGCATCATCCGATTCGCAGCTGGAGCCGATCAGGACATCGGCTGATCGACGGCCAGGTCGCGGTCGGTGCCGGACGTGGTCGGCGTCGCGTGCATCGCATGGCTCAAAGGAATCGAGCAGGCGCTCAGGATCGACGGCGGCATCTCGTCCGGCGTCGGCGGCGCGATCCACACCCGCGTGAAAGGCTCCAGCGCGTCTACGACTTCCTGCGGCGTCTGGTAACGGCGGTCAGGCTCCTTCTCAACCATCTTCTCGAAGACCTGGACCAGCTCCTCAGGCACGTCGAGCCGCAGGAGGCGCAGCGACTTCGGCTGGCGGACCTGGTGCCAGATCATCTTCTGCGCGTTGGTGCCGTCCTGGAACGGGCTTTTCCCGGTGAGCAAGTAGAAGAGCGTGCCCCCCAGGCTGTAGATGTCGGCGCGGATGTCGACCCGGCTGTCGTTGATCTGCTCCGGCGCGACGTAGTCGGCCGTGCCGATGATGAAGCCGACCTCGAACTGCTTGATGAAGGCGGCCGTGTCCTCGTGGAAGAAGCGTGCCAGGCCCATGTCGAGCAGTTTGACGCAGCCGGTGCGGTCGAGCAGCAGGTTGCCCGGCTTCATGTCGCGGTGGACCAGGCCGGCCTCGTGCGCTTGCTGCAGGCCGAGCGCTGACTGGCGGATGAAATGGGCCGCCCGTTCGGGGGCGATGACGCCGTTCTTGCGGATGAAGTCGTGCAGGTTGCAGCCGTCGACGAATTCGAGGACGAGGAAGTGGAGCTTGTCCTCATGGTCGATGTCGTGGGCGCGGACGATGTTCGGATGGTCGAGCCGGGCGACGGCGCGGGCCTCGCGGTAGAAGCGTTTCAGCGACGCCTCGTCGTTCGCCTGCGCGAGAGGCAGGATCTTGAGCGCGACCTTGCGCCCCATGTGGACGTGCTCGGCAAGATAGACCGCACCCATGCCGCCCGCCCCCAGGCGTTCGAGCAGGCGGTATTTGCCGGCGATGATGAAGCCGCGCCAGCGGCCCGTCATCAGTTTCTCGGCCTGGAAGCGGGTCAGCACGCCGCGTTCGATGAGGGCGTCGGCCAGCTGGAGCGGCGTCGACGGCATGGCGCCGGTGTCCTTCCAGCAGCGCTGGCAGTCCTGCAGGACCGCGCGCTCCAGAAGACCGCTCTTCAGGCCCAGATCGACGAAATTCTGAATGGTGCTTGGCGCTGACATTTTCCGTTACCCTGCGAACGCCGAGGCTTTGACGTGATTCGGCGTTTGCATTTGTTCAGGCTCCTGCTCCCAGAAGCTGAGTACCATAACACAACCCGCGACGCAAAGAAAGAAAAATCGCCAAAAACTTCGTCGCTTGCTCAAGTTGCAAGACACTTTCATTTTCTCTTCATGATCGACCGAATGCAAGCAATCCTCGCGAAAAATCGCCTGCGCGGGCGATTTTTTCATCGCGTCGCGGGCACTGTACAAACAGTCGAGTTTA
>JAYSSW010000399.1:0-1889 GCA_043720335.1 Planctomycetia bacterium | reverse complement strand
CCATGCGAAGCGAGGCGCCACGCCGCTCGCCCGTACGTCGCGGCTCTCGCTGCGCGAGTCGCCGGGCCACGGCATTTGCATCGCCGCGCGTGCTGCCTCGCTGCCGCTTCGGGCTCTGGGCGTCTTTCGCCTCTTCTTGGCTTTGCTGCATGACGCCGCCTGAGCCCGAAGCGCCAGCGAGGCCGACCCGCGCGGCGATGCGTCGCGCGGCTTGCCCCGTTCGCCCATGCGAAGCGAGGCGCCACGCCGCTCGCCCGTACGTCGCGGCTCTCGCTGCGCGAGTCGCCGGGCCCTTTTCCCGCATCGCCGCGCGTGCTGCCTCGCTGGCGCTTCGGGCTCAGGGCGTCGGCGCCGACGAAAAACGCCCCGGCGGTGTTCCGGGGGCGTTCGTCTGCATCGGGCTGTCCGAGTCGGCTACTTCTTGCCGACGCGGTTGGGGCGGTCGTAGAACGGGGTGCCGTTGAACAGGTCGCGGGGCTTCAGCTCGAAGCCGGACCAGACGACGGCCGTCGAGCCGGTGCCTCGCTTGCCCTTGGGGCCGACGAGGTCCTCGTCGCGGGGGATGTGGTGGGCGGAGGTGATGGCCCAGAGGACCACGTCCTGGTTCTTGATGCTGCGGTTCTGGCGGGCGTAGTTGGGCAGCTTGGTGAGGTCGTTCTCCTTGTCGCCGTTGTTCTTCAGGACGTAGAAGTCGTGCTGGGTGAACGTCTCGTCGTAGCCCTGGGGCGGGCCGTTGAAGAGGCGGACGCTGCCGGTGCGCGGGGAGATGAGGTCGTAGCTGACGGGGTTGTCGGAGCTGTTGAGGATCTTGGGGTTGGTGAAGCGGAGGGTGGTGAACTCCTTGGGGTCCCAGTCGACGAAGCCCTCGAAGCCGTTGTTGAACGGCTCGACGCTCTGCGTGCTGTGGTCGGCCTGGCCGAACGGCTCGCGGTGGCGCACCAGGTACACGTCGTTGTTCTTTTCGCCGCCGAGGTTGACGTCGACGCGCCAGCTGGCGACGTGCATGTGGGAGTGCCCGATCTCGCGGCCGGGGACGAGGTTGGACCCGGAGGATCCCATCTTGGCGGTGACGGTCCCTTCGTCGCGGAAGCCGAACTCGACGAGGTAGAGGTAGTTGGCGGCGGCGAGGGTGCCCCAGAGGACCAGTTCCTCGCCGCGTCGGCTGAAGTAGCCGCCGTGGCCGGCCTTCCAGTGGATGCCGCGGTCCTTCAGTTCGGCGACCATCTTGCGGTTGGGCGTGACCGCGTAGCCGTTGCGGCCCAGCTCGGCGTCGTTGGCGGGGATCATGCCGCCGCTGACGTCGGACAGGTCGTAGTAGCGGGTGCCCTTCGAGTAGGCGACCAGCGTCTCGGTGAGGTGGACCTGGCCGAGCACCTGGATCTCCTCGGCCTCCGGGGACTTCTTGAAGAAGGCCTGGCGGATGACGAGGTTCTCCTTGTCGCCCGCGCGGGTGCCGGCGCGGTCGATGGCGGCGAGGATGCGCCAGCTGGTGCGCTGCGGGTGGTCGTCGCTGGGGAAGTTGACCGTGATCTCGTACGTCTTGTCGTCGGGCTGCTTGACGATCTTCAGGCGCTCCTCGGTCCAGTTCTTGACGACGGCAGCGATGGCGGGCTTGGCGGGGGGCGCGGCCTCGGCGGGCTGCTCGGCGGGGGCCTGCTGCTGGGCGCTGGCCCACGGGTACGACGCGCCGACCATGACGCCGACGACGAACAGCACGGCGGTCGTCAGCCATTTCAATCGGGAAAACATGATGGGCAGCCTTTCGTGAATGACCTGTGGGCAGGATCGCGGGACGCAAGACGCGGAACGCGGCGATCCCAGTAGAACGAGTCCCTTCGACAAAGCCAACATGACGTTTTGTTTAGCCGCGACGCGCAGCGGAGCGTGGG
>JAYSSW010000398.1:0-8751 GCA_043720335.1 Planctomycetia bacterium | reverse complement strand
TCGGCGCGGCGACTTCGCTGTACGAGCGCTGGATCGGCCACGAGGAGGAGATGGCGGAGATTTTGAAAACGATCATCGACAAGGCGCGCGGCGTGAAGGAGTGCATCCAGCGCGTCGGCGCCGACATCGCCCCCGACGTGAAGCCGCTGGCGTTCTCGCCGCGCGAGACGCCGGTGAAGCTGAACCTGCGCATCCTCGTCGTCGACAACGACGAGCGCGTCCGCCGTTCCGCCCACAGCATCCTCGCCCGGCACGGCTGCGTCGTCGAGACCGCCCGCGACGGCCGCGAGGCGGTCAGCATCGCCCGGCTCAGCCACCACGACGTGATCCTCGCCGACATCAACCTCCCCGACATGGGGGGCTACGACGTGTACCGCGCCCTCCGCCTCGCCCGCCCCAGCGCCCACGTCATCCTCATGACCGGCTTCGGCTACGACCCGTCGCACTCGCTCGTCAAGGCCCGCCAGGACGGCCTGCGCTTCGTCCTCTTCAAGCCGTTCCGCGTCGACCAGCTCCTCAGCGCCCTCCAGGAAACCGCGCAGCCACGGATCGGCAGCGCCACGCCCGAAGCACAAGGATAGCGCGATGGTTTCGGATTTCCTGGTGCAGTACCTCCAGCGCCTCGCCGTCGCCATGCCCGTTTGGCTCCTCTGGGCCGGCGCGTGCGTCGGCCACGGCTTCCTGCTCATCGTCTCGCTCAACGTCCTCTACGCGCGGCCCCTCTCGCACCACATCCTCAAGTACACGCGAAAGCTCGACCTGCTCGTCGTCTTCCTCGGCCCCGCCATCTTCTGGGTCGCCCTCGACCTGCACGACACCGCCCGCCTATCGTGGGACTTCGCCACGCTGCGCGGCCTGCTCGCCCCCTACGCGATGGCGTGCGTCGCACTCGGCCTGGTCGTCGCGCCGATCTGCGAAGTCTTCTACCTGATGCGCCGCAAGGCGCCCCAATTGGTCCGAGAGACCGGAGTCACCGTCGATGTCGCGAAGCAACTCGGCTACGCACCGAAGGGCGAAGGCAAGGACGCGAAAATGTGCGGCCTGCCGCTCAACCAGGTGTTCCAGGTCGAGTTCACCGAAAAGACGCTGGTGCTGCCACAACTGCCCGAAGCGTTGGACGGCCTGTCGATCCTGCACCTCACCGACCTGCATCTGTGCGGTACGCCCGACAAGATCTTCTACCAGACGGTGATGGACCACTGCATGCGCGACGGCGTGCCCGACCTGGTGCTGCTCACCGGCGACGTCGTCGACAGCGACTGGCATTACCGCTGGATCGTCCCGGTGCTGGGCCGGCTTCGGTGGAAGGTTGGGGCCTTCGCGATCCTGGGCAACCACGATTCCTGGCGCGATGTCAGCTACATCCGCCAACGCCTGCGCCGCGTCGGCATGACGGTGCTGGGCAACACCTGGCAGCAGATCGATGTGCGCGGCGTGCCGCTGGTGCTGGTCGGCCACGAGGGCCCGTGGTTCACGCCGCTCGCCGATCTTGCCAATGCACCTGTTGAACCGTTTCGATTGTGCCTGAGCCACACGCCCGACAATTTCCCCTGGGCGGTGAAGCACGGGATCGACCTGGTGCTGGCGGGCCATGTTCACGGAGGGCAGATTAGGCTGCCGGTGCTGGGCTCCGTTTTCGTGCCGAGCCGCTACAGCCGGCACTACGACTGTGGCACCTTCGCGAAGGGGAAGACGGTGATGCACGTCGGCCGGGGGCTGGCGGGGCAGCATCCGCTGCGGTTCTTCTGCAAGCCGGAAGTGACTCGCATCGTTTTGAAGAAACGGGTATGATCCCTCGCGCCCGACGCGAACTCTCGGCAAGGATGCCCGCATGTTCGATCCACGCGACCAGCCGTTTGACCGGACGATGCTCCTCGAAGCGGCGCGCCTCGCGCCGTTGATCGCGGTGCTGTCGCTGGTGGCCGGGGGCGTGAGCGCACTGGGCGTGACGACCTCGCTCGGCGTCTGGCCGCTCTGGCTGCCCTCGGCCGTGGCGACGTTCGCCGTGCTGCGCTGGGGCAAGGCCGCGCTGCCCGGCGTCTGGCTCGGCAGCTTCACGACGTTCTGGATCCTGTCCCCGTGGAATGGACAAGGCGCCGGCGTCGCGCTGGCGCTCGCCTGCACCGCGACGCTGCACGCCGCCACACTCGATTGGCTCGCGACCCGCTGGCCGATTTCGCTGCGCGAGAAGCACGACGCGCTGCGTTTCGTCGCGTTCGTCGGGCTGATCCCGACGCTCTTCCCGTCGCTGCTCAACGGCCTGCTCTTCGACCTGCTCGACATCGTTCCGTCGAACCAGGTGGCGCTGGCGATGTTTCGCTGCGGCGCCAGCGAGACGTGTGCCGCGCTGCTCGGCGCGACGGTCGCGGCGTACTTGCACTCGCCACTGAGCCTGCGCAATGTCACGTTGCCGCCCTCTGGCGTGACGCTCGTTGCGTGCTTGCTCGTCGCGCGTGATACGTCGTGGCTGGCGGCGATGTTCCCGCTGCTGATCGTCGCCACGTCGGCGGCCTGCTTGCTCCTGCTGAATCGACCCGAAGTCGAAGCATCGATCACCGCGACGCCCGAAGTTCGCGTGGTCCGCGACGAAGTCGAGATTCAACGGCTCGCGCTGCTGCTTCAACAGCGAACGCTGGCCCATCAAACCATCGAGCAATCTCGGACGACACGCGAAGGCGAACTGCAACGGACCATCGCGGACCAGCGTCGGCTCGCGGCCGACGCGCTGGCACGCCAGGACACGGAACATGAATCGAAACTCGCCGACCTGCGCCGCCAACTCGACGACGCGATGCGCGGGGCAGCCGAAGCGAGGAAGCGACAGCACGACGGGGAGCAGCGCATGATCGAATACCAGCAGCTCGAGAACGAATGGCGGCAGCGCGAAGCGTCGCTGCGGCAGCAGGTCCAGGCGTCGCTCGACCGCGTCGCCGAGGCGCAGCGCCGCGAACGCGAGTCGCTGACGCAGCGCGACGCACTCGCGAAGGATCTCGCCGACTGGCAGCAGCGCGCCCGCGACACCGAGCAGCAGTTGCGCGAATTGCAAGCCCATCGCGGCGACGCCGAGCAGCGACACGACGAACTTTTGCAAGCCGAGCGCCAGCTTCGCGGCCAATTGCAGGAGCGGCAAGCGACCATCTCCCGGCTCGAAGCGGAACTGCGGCAGCGACACGAATCGCACTCCGCGGAGAAGACGCGCATCGAACATGCCTTGGCCGAATCGCAGCAGGAACAGCAGCGACGGCAAGCCGAGTTCGCACGCCTCGAAGCCGAGCTGCGTCAGCAGCGCGAACGGCACGCCGAGCAAGGATCGCGCTTCGAGCGCACGCTCGCCGAGACGCACCACGAGAAGATGCAGGCGGCCGAACGCGTCGCGGGGCAGGTCGCGCGCGACTTCGCCAACCCGCTCTGCGCCATGCTCGGGACCATCGACCTGCTCGGCCAACAGTGGGACCTGCCCGACGATTTCCGCCAGGCGCTGCAGCGCGTGCGTGAAGCCGGCACCGCCGCGACCGCCAAGCTCGCCTCGCTGCAAGCGCTGGGCGGCGCCGCGACGGCATCGTCGCAGCGACTCGACCTGCGCGACCTCGCGACGTCGGCCCGTGCGAGCAAGCCCGGTGTTCGTGTCGAATGCGACGCGGAAACCTCCGCATGGGTTGAAGGCAACGCCGACGATCTGAGACGCCTCGTGCAGCATCTCGTCGCCAACGCGGCCGAGGCGACGCCGGCGGGAGGCGTCGTCCGCGTGTCGGCTGACGTCGATGGCGAGCGCGCGTTCCTGCGAGTCGAGGACCACGGCGCCGGCATGGACGACGCCACGCGGCGCCGCTGCACCGAGCCGTTCTTCACCGCAAAATCAGGCGGCCATCGCGGCTTCGGCCTGGCTGAGTGCTGGGCCATCGCCCAGCGCCACGGCGGCCGGCTCGACATCGACAGCGCCCCCGGCAAAGGCACGCGCGTCACCCTCTGGCTCGCGTCGCGCGCCGAGGAAGCGGCGAAGCCCCGCAAACGCTCGGCGTGAGAATATCGGGAAATGAACCACAGAGGCACAGAGAACACCGAGCAAAAGCAGAGAGAGAAAGGCGGGCGAGGAAACGCAATACGCGGCTGGCGCGAGATAGGATTTCCAGACTTCGTCGCCGCGCGGTTTCGCCGCTCCCTTCCGGTCGCGGTTCCTGCGCCTGCGGCTTCCTCTCTGTGCCTTTTCTTGGCGTCATGGCGTCTTGGCGGTCAGTTCCGCTGATCGCCGCGCGGTTTCGCCGCTCCCTTCCGGTCGCGGTTCCTGCGTCTGCGGCTTCCTCTCTGTGCCTCTGCGGTTAGCGCATCCCCGAAAGGTCGGCTTGCCTGGGTTTCCCAGCCTGTGCTACAACGGGGCGGAATTGCACGACGCAATCGCTGCCGGGGCAGAGACTCACCATGAACATGACCGCCCAACCGACCTGGGATCTCTTCCGCCAGCGCTGGCTGCTGCTGGGGCTGATCGCGTTCTTCGCCGCCCTCAGCGTGCAGTACGTCCTCAAGGTGACGCACTCGGAACGCAGCACGCGTTCCGCGTTCCTGCGCTGGAACGCCCAGCTCCTCGAACTCAACGAGGGCGAGAACGTCTGGGCGAAGTACCAGTACCCCAACCCGCCGATCATGGCGACGATCCTGCAGCCGTTCACGCACCTCAACCCGCTGCTTGGCTCCATCGTCTGGTTCTACCTCAAGGTCGCGATGGCGGTCCTGTCGATCGTCTGGGTGCTCAGCCTGCTCGACGACCCGACCAGGCCGTTCCCGATGTGGGGCAAGATCCTCGCCATCGGCCTGGCGCTGCGCCCCATCGAAGGCGATCTCGTGCATGGCAACGTGAACCTGATGATCCTCTTCCTCGTCGTCGGCGCGCTGTACGCCTACTCGCACCAGCGCGAGTTCCTGGCCGGCCTGCTCCTCGGCCTCGGCATCGCGTGCAAGATCACGCCTGCGCTGTTCGTGCCCTACTTCGTCTGGAAGCGCGCATGGAAGACACTGGCGGGCACGGCGGTCGGCCTCGGCCTGTTCGTGATCCTGATTCCCACCTTCGTGTATGGCTGGAGCAACAACCTCCTCTACCTGAAGTGCTGGCACGAGAACATGGTCGCCCCCTACGCGGCCGGCGAGGTGACGAGCGAGCACCAGAACCAGTCGCTCCCCGGCGTGCTGCATCGGCTGATGACCGACAAGCCGTCGTTCTCGACCTACGTCAACCATGAGAAGGTGACGCTGGAGCAGCACAACGTCGTGAGCTGGGAACCTGCTGCCGTGCAGTGGATCGTCAAGGGCTGCATGGGCGTGTTCGCGCTGCTCGTCCTCTGGTGCTGCCGCACCTCCACCGAAACGCGACCCAGCTGGCGTTTGATGGCGGAGTTCAGCATCGTCGTGCTCGGCATGCTGCTTTTCAGCGAGCGCACCTGGAAGCACCACTGCGTCACGCTGCTGCTGCCGTTCGCCACGATGTCGTACGCGCTCTCGGCACGAACCGTCTCGCGCCGCTGCCGCTGGCTGATCGGCGGCGCGCTGGTCGCGGTCGTGCTGCTGATGACGCTGACGACGCACGGCCTGTTCGCCGCCCAGGAGCGCATCAGCGACGTCGCCCAGGTCTACGGCGTCTACGTCATGGCGTTCGTGCTGCTCGCGGGATGCCTGTTCGTCATGCTGAGGCAGAAGGACAACCCGTCGCGGCTGGGCCAGGGAACCGGCGAATGACCGGCACTTTCCCTTTCACGCCGGCGCCGTTACGATAGCTTTCGTGTGGCCGCGTTCAACAAATGCAAGCCGAGGACCACACGAACCCTGAGCGCCAGCGAGGGGATCGCATGGCCACTCGCTGAACGAAAATCACCGCCAACCCGGTTCGCTGGTATCCCCTCGCTGGCGCTCAGGGTTCGTGTCGTTCCAGGCCGCGTTCCAGGTTACCGTCACAACACGCGGGAAGGAGCGATGATGACCACCGAATCCCCTGTGAACTGGCCCGTCCTCGCGATGATCGAACGCCGCATCCTTGGCGTGATCGTCGAGAAGGCCAAAACGACGCCGGAAGCCTACCCGCTGACGTTGAACGCCACCGTCACCGGCTGCAACCAGAAATCGAACCGCGACCCGATCATGAACCTCGACGACGAGGACATCGAGGAGTCGTTGATCGAGCTGCAGAAGAAGGGGCTGTCGATTCGCGTGTCGGGCGGCCGCGTCGACCGCTGGAAGCACAACCTGTACGAAGCGTGGAGCGTCGGCAAGGTCGATCTCGCCATCCTCGCGGAACTGCTGCTGCGCGGCCCGCAGACCGAAGGCGAGCTGCGCTCACGCGTCAACCGCATGGAGCCGATCGAAGACCTCGACAAGCTGAAGTCGCTCCTCAAGCCGCTCGTCGACCGGCGGCTGGTGCTGTTCCTCGGCCCCGAAGGCCGGCGCGGCTCGCTCATCACGCACGGCTTCCACGCCCCGAAGGAACTCGAGGTGCTGCGCCAGCGCGGCAGCGTCGAGGATTCATCGCCCGCGCCGGTCGCGGCCGCCACGCCGCGGAGCACGTCGAATGAACAGGTCGCGGCGCTCGAAGCGGGGCTGACGCAGGCGCGCGACGAGATCGGCTACCTGCGCTCGCAGGTGCAGCAGATGCACGAATCGCTGCAGACCGTGCGGCAGCAGCTCCAAGCGCTCAAGGAGTCGCTCGGCGCGTGAACGGTCCCCGGTTCTGATACAATCTCCTCTGCAAGCAACCATCGCAAGGGAGAGGCAGGGGACATGGACCGCATCAACAAATTCCTGGCGCATGCCGGGCTGGGATCGCGCCGCGACTGCGAGGACCTGATTCGCGCGGGGCGCGTCAGCCTCAACGGCATCGTCGTGCAGGACCTTTCGACCCGCGTCTCCCCCGACCACAAGATCACGGTCGATGGCAAGCTGATCCACTCCGAACGGCTCGTCTACTGGCTCGTCAACAAGCCGCGCGGCTACCTCTGCACCAATCACGATCCCGCAGGCCGGCCCCGCGCCATCGAATTGGTCGCGCACATCGACCAGCGCGTTTATACGGTTGGCCGGCTCGACGAGGACAGTGAAGGGCTGCTGCTTCTGACCAACGACGGCGACCTCGCCAACAAGCTCATGCACCCGCGCTACGGCGTCCGCAAAACCTATCTCGTCCAGGTGGCCGGCAACCCGACCCCGGACGATCTTGACCAGATCCGTAAGGGCATCTGGCTCAGCGAGGGCAGCGTCAAGGCCGACAACGTGAAGCGTCTCAAACGCCAGGGCGAAAGCGTTTGGCTGCGGATCGTCCTCAGCGAAGGCAAGAACCGCGAGATTCGCCGCATGCTCGCGAAGCTGGAGCACAAGGTGATGCGGTTGAAACGCGTCGCCATTGCCAACATCGAGATCGGCACGCTGCGTTCCGGCAAGTCGAGGCCGTTGTCGGTCAACGAGTTGCAGAACCTGAAACGCCTCGCCGAGAAGGCTGCGACGAAGCCCGCGAAGGAAGAGAAGCCCGCGCCAGCGAAGTAGCCCGGCAATCGCTCACGAAAAAGCAGAAGCCACGTCGAACGACGTGGCTTCTGCTTTTTCAGGAGTCGCTCATGCGCCCCAGATACACATCACAAGCGTGAAAAAACTCGCTGCGTGCCAAAACACGAAACCGACGACACAGCCACAAATTGCGAGTGGTGAAGGCCGAATCAATGTCAGCACGATCAAGGGGATGGAGCAGAAGCTGAGGCAATGACAACCGGAAACGAATGGATGCGAGATCTCGCGGACCCCCATGAGCCAACTCGCGAAGGGTCCAGCCATTAGCCAGAAGTAAACCTGCGTCCGCTCGCCCCATCCCCACGACGCTGGCGACAAATTCGCAGTGCAGAAGAACGATACGACGGCGCTGGCCAACAGCCATGCCGCAGCGACTTTCATTCGAGTCGAATTTAGCAAGCTGGCCATCGCCACGACCCAAGATCAGTTCCGCGCGATTTTCAGCATCTCTTCCATGTCGCTGACGGCGGCGTCCATCTGGCGGTCGACCATCATCATCATTTCGCCCTGCATGGCGCGGTCGATGAGGCGGTCGGGCAGCACGCCTCGGCCGCTGTAGGGTTCGCCCTTTGGCGAGAAGAAGCGTTCGACGGTGAGCCGCAACCCGCCAGTCGGGACGTTGCCGGCGGCGGTCGGCAGCTTCAGCACGCGCTGGGTGCAGCCCTTGCCGAACGTGTTCTGGCCGATCAGTCGGGCGCGCTGGTTGTCCTTCAGGGCGCCGGCCATCACCTCGGCGGCGCTGGCGGTGTCGCCATCGACGAGGACGATCATCGGGATCGTGAGCGCGTTGGGGTTGCGCGCCTGGTAGATCTTGTCGAACTTCGCGTCGAAATTCTGCGCTTTGTACTTCGGGTCTTCATGGAGCGAAGTCGCGATGATTCCCGACGAGAGGAATTTGCCGGTGACATCGATGGCCACGTCGATCAGGCCGCCGGGATTGCCACGCAGGTCGAGGACGAGGCCTTTCATGCCGCTCTGCGACAGGATGGCGAGGGCGTTCTCGACTTCTTGAAGCGTGGTGTCCTGGAAAGCGGTGATGTGGAGGTAGCCGATGTCGTTCGGGCGGAGCTGGTACGAAACGCTGGAGACGAGCACCAGCCGGCGGCGCAGCACGACGGATCGCGCTTCCAAGCCAGCGGTCAGGATCTCCAATTCGACATCGGAACCGACCGGCCCTTCGAGCAGGTCGCGGATGGCGTCGAGCGGCAGCGG
>JAYSSW010000397.1:0-8753 GCA_043720335.1 Planctomycetia bacterium | reverse complement strand
CCGCGAAGACGACGAGGCCGCCGAGGACGTGGAGGGCGTGGAAGCCGGTCATGGCGAAGTAGCACGACGCCCACATGTTGCCGAACGGGATCGAGTGGGAGATGTGGGCGGTCGGATCGATCTCCAGGATGCCTTCGACGAGCGGGGCGTCGGGGGCTTTGCTCTCCTCGGGCAGGTCGACATAGGTCGACTTCTTCGTCATCATCTCGGCTTCGCCGGGGTTCTTGAGCTTCATCGAACGGGTGCCGACGACGCGCTCGTTGACCTGTTTGGGGTTCAGCTTGCCCGCCAGGATGTCGATGTACAGCGACTTGCACGCGAGCAGGGCAGCGGGGCTGAGCTTGCTCGGTTCGAGAGCCACTTCCTTCTTCGCCTCGTCCTTCTTCGTTTCTTCGACGGCCTTGTCGTCCTGCTTGGCCTCGTCCTTCTTGGTCTCGGCAACCGGCAGCATGCTGGCTTTCTTCAACTCGGCCTTCAGCTCCTCGGCGACGGCGCGGACCATTTCGTAGCCGCGCTGGCTGTCGAGCTTCTCGTAGATGTGGCCTGGCAGGAGATGGTGGTCGAACTTCGACTTGTACTCGACGGCCTTGACGCCGAGGAAGACGCAGCCGAGCGTGAGGGTGACGCCCAGGCACATCGCGGCCTTGCTCGTCATCGCCTTCTTCGCGGCGTCGTCCTGCTTCTTGCGGGCTTCGTGCAGGAACCAGTGGGCCAGCACGACGCTGAGGCTGGAGCAGATGAGGACGAAGGTGTTGAACGCGCCGATCCATTCGACGAGGTGCACGTCGTGCGGCGCCGGCCAGGGGCTGCTGGCGGTCGGCTGGCCGTTGCGGATCAGCATGTAGGTGCCGATCATCGCCGTGAAGAACGTGATCTCGGTCACCAGGAACAGCCAGATGGCGAGCTTCCCGTTGGGCAGCGGCATGCCCATGCGCGGGAGGTTGTCATGGTCGGAGGCTTCGTGTGCCATGGTTGGATCTTCGGTTTAAGGAATCAGTTCCACGCAGCAAGGTAGGTTTCGAGCAGCATCATGCCCAACAAGCAAGGCAGGTAGACCAGCGACGTCCGCATGACCCGGCGAGCCTGGGCGTCGCTGCGGTCGGCCTGGAAGCGCCAAGCCGACGCCAAAAAGAACAACCCCAGCACGATGGCGGCGACGCCGTAGAGCGGGCCAGCCTGGCGGTACAGCACGGGCATCAAACTGATCGGGATCAGCGCGAGGCAGTAGACGAGCATCTGACGGGCGGTCATCGAGCCGTCGAGATCGACGACGGGGAGCATGCGGTGGCCCGCACGGGCGTAGTCCTCGCGATGGATCCAGGCGATGGCGAGGAAGTGAGGCACCTGCCAAAGAAACACGATCAGGAACAGCGCGATCGCCTGCTTGTCGAGCGTGCCGCTGACCGCCGCCCAGCCGATGAGCGGGGGCAGGGCGCCTGGCACCGCGCCGATGAGCGTGTTGAGCGTGGTGCGGCGCTTGAGCGGCGTGTACAGCGCGACGTAGCTGACGAACGTGACGGCAGCGATCACCGCTGCGAGCGGATGGCGCAGCATCGTGGCGAGGTAGGCGACGCCAACCACGCCAAGCACGACGCCGAAGACCAGCACCTCGACAGGCGACAGCCGGCCGGACGGCAGCGGGCGGTTCTCGGTGCGGCGCATCATCAGGTCGCTGTGGCGCTCGATGAGCTGGTTGAGCGCACTGGCGCCAGCGGCGACCAGGGCGGCGCCGAACAGGACGTGGAACAGCTGGGCGTGGTCGGACGAGCCTTTGCCCGCGAGCAGCGTGCCGATGCCGACGGTGAACAGCACCAGCACGGCGATGCGCGGCTTGGTCAGCTCCAGGTAGTCGAGCAGGCGAGAACGGGCCGGCAACGGGGGCGCGTCGGGCAGCGTCGGGCACAAGGTCGCGGCAGCTTTCATGTTCATGCCACCCCCTCCAGCGTGCGCGACGACGGAACCAGGTCGGCGGCCTTGCTGTCGGCCAGCGAGGGCTGCAAGTTGGCCTTCAGGGCCAGCAGGACCGCGTGGGCGAAGATCAACGTGCCAACCAGATAATGCGCCGAGCGGATCCACTGCGAATGGACCGGCACCGGCGCGAGCGATTCCAGGCGGATGTCGGGCACGAAGAACTTCGCGAGCCACGACTCCGTCCCCAGCACGACCTGCACGCCGATCAGCAAGCCGAGCGCGACAAGCGTTCCCATGAACCGCTTGCGGCTCTCGCTTTCAAGGACCAGCTTCGCGAGCCAGCCGACGACGACGACCACGACGAACGCGCCGAGCAGGTGGCCGCGCGGCCCGACCAGCGACGATTTGTGCCTGACGAAACCGCCGAGGATCAGCTGGGCGAACACGACAAGCATCGTGAGGATCGACCAGCGCTGGAGCTGCGGCGAGACCGGCGCGTCGTCGGCCAAGCTGTCGCGCTGCCAGCGTTTGGAGGTTGCCGCGACGAGATAGACGAGCGTCGCGAACACGATCTGCGCGAAGCAGCCGTGAACCAGGGCGAACGACCGGCCATGCGCGGCGTTGTAATCGACGCGGAAACGGCCGAGCAATCCCTGCGTGACAATCAGCGCCAGCGCCACCGCGCCGAGCCAGCGCATGCGGCCCGTGGTCGTGGCCGCGAAGCCGATGGCGAGAGCGATGCCGCATAGTCCGACGAGGAAGCCGAGCGCGCGGTGGCCGTATTCGAGGAGCCAATCGAAGCCGTTGTTCTCGAAGAGGACGCGAAGGATAACCCAGGGATGGCGGTAGCCTTCGGGATCGACCATGCCCACGTCGAAGCTGGTCACGCTGGCGCCGGAGAACAGCAGCGGCAGCGTGGCGCAGACCGTCAGCCAGGCGAGGCCGTGAAGCCAGCGAGGCGGAACCGACGTGGCGGGGTTTCGGGTCATGCCGGAATCAACCAGCCGTCCGCAGGCGAGCGTGGAACGCGCACGGCTGCGGACGGCGACCAGGGAATCGAATCAATGGTGGGCGGTGGCGGCGGGCTGGCTAGCGACGGGGGCGTCGGTCTGCATGCGATGGTCCTTGCCGTTGCCCAGCTCGCCGTACTCGTAGGGTCCGCAGTGGATGGCGAGCGGCTTGTCGAAGTTGCCGTGCCCTGGAGGCGAGGGGGCATCCCATTCGAGGGTGTTGGAGTTCCAGGGATTGCGGTCTTTGTCGCGGTCGAGCTTCTTACCGAGAAACAGGCTGTAGACGAAGTTGGCGACGAAGATGAGCTGAACCAGTCCGAGGATGATGGCCGAGACGCTCATGAACTGGTTGATGCCGAGCAGCTTGCCTTCGAGGGCACCGAGGGTAATGTCGGCGATGCGGCGGCGCAGGCCGGCGACGCCGGCGAGGTGCATCGGGAAGAAGGTGCAGTTGCAGAAGATGAACGTGAGGAGGAAATGGACCTTGCCCCAGTTGTCGTTCATCATGCGGCCGAACATCTTCGGGAACCAGTAGTAGATGCCGGCGTAAATGCCGAACAGCGAGCTGGCGAAGAGGACGTAGTGAATGTGTCCGACGATGAAGTAGGTGTCGTGGATGTAGATGTCGACGGGGGTTGCGGCCATGAAGATGCC
The DNA here is from genome assembly GCA_043720335.1 of Planctomycetia bacterium. Taxonomy (GTDB): domain Bacteria; phylum Planctomycetota; class Planctomycetia; order Gemmatales; family Gemmataceae; genus JAYSSW01. The sequence goes on along the minus strand of JAYSSW010000397.1, from coordinate 5,178 downwards.
GGATAGCCCGCCGATGATGAAGAGGGAGACGAAGCCGAGGGCGAAGAGCATGGGAGTGGTGAATTGGAGGTTGCCGCGCCAGATGGTGCCGAGCCAGTTGAAGACCTTGACGGCGGAGGGGAGGGCGATGAGGACGGTGGCGACCATGAAGCCGGTGCCGAGTCGGGGGTCCATGCCGGACTGGAACATGTGGTGGCCCCAGACGATGAAGCCGAGGCCGGCGATGCCCGCGATGGAGTAGATCATGGCGCGGTAGCCGAACAGGGGGCGGCGGGAGAAGGTGGCGAGGATGTCGGACACCATGCCCATCGACGGCAGGATCATGATGTAGACGGCGGGGTGGGAGTAGAACCAGAAGAGGTGCTGCCAGAGCAGGGGCTGGCCGCCGCCGGACGCGATGTTGTAGTTGCCGATCACCAGGCCGTCAGGCAGGAAGAAGGTGCTGCCGATGGTCTTGTCAAGAAGCTGGAGGATGAGGGCAACGGTGAGGACGGGGAGGGCGAAGGCCTGGAGGATGGCGGTGATGAACATGGCCCAGATGGTCATCGGCATGCGGTAGAGGGTCATGCCGGGGGCGCGCATGTTGATGATGGTCGTGATGTAGTTGACGGAGCCCATCATCGAGCTGATGCCGACGCAGAGCAGGGCGGCGAGCCAAAGGGTCTGCCCCATGTTGCTGCCGGGGGCGGCTTCGCCAAGGATCGACAGCGTCGGGTAGGCGGTCCAGCCGGCGGCGGCGGCGCCCCCGTCGGACATGAACGAGAGGGAGATCAGCACGAAGGCGGGCCACATGAACCAGTACGACATCATGTTCAGCTTCGGGAACGCCATGTCGGGCGCGCCGATCATGAGCGGGATCGTGAAGTTGCCGAACGCCCCGGTCAGGTACGGGATGATGACGAAGAAGATCATCACCGAGGCGTGCATGCTGAAGAACATGTTGTACGTTGACTCGTAGATGCGTCCGCCGTTGTCGACGAACGAATCGCGTAGCAGCGGGATCTCGGCGTGGGGCCAGGCGAGCTGGATGCGCACCAGCAGGGCGAGCAGCCCGCCGATCCCCATGAAGATAATGCTGGTGAACAGGAACTGGATGCCGATGATCTTGTGGTCTTCGGAGAAGATGTACTTGCGCAGGAAGCCCGGCTCGGCGTGGGCGTGCCCATGCTGCGTGTCGGCTGCGGAGTGCGTCTGCGGAGCGCTCATGCGTGTGTTCCTCGATCAAACCGTCCGGTGTCCGTTTTGCCCTTCGCCCGATCTATCTCTCGCGGCTGCCCTGCTTCTTCGCCGCGACGCCCAGCCATTTCTCGAAGTCCGCGCGGTCCTCGTGGACGAAAACGCGGCCGATCATGCGGTAGTGCCCCCAGCCGCACAGTTCGGCGCAGGGGATGTCCCAGACGTGGTCGATGTCCGACTTGTTGGCGACGGGGTTGTAGCCGTCGAGGCAGAGGTCGCCGTCCCAGCTCACGTTCGACTTGGTGGGCGTGAACCAGACCGGGATCTGCTTGCCGGGCAGGGCGTCCTGCTTGATGCGGAAGTTGGGCAGGTTGAAGCTGTGCAGCACGTCGCGGGTGTCGAGATGCACCAGGACCGGGTAGCCCTTCCAGATGTGCAGCTCGTTGACCACCTGCACGTCGTCGGGCTGCGGGATCTTGCCGAAGCTCCTGTAGTCGGCGCTGTCCTTGACGCTTTTGTCGCCCATCCATTCCTTGAAGCGGGCGACGCTGGGATAGCGCATGCGCCACTCGAACTGGCGGGCGCTGACGTGGACCTGGACCGAGGTGTTCCCCTTCTCCTGCTCGACGATGCGCGCCTGGTACTTCACACTGGCCCAGGTGTCGATCTGGGCGAAGGCGATGTAGAGGAGGATGGCGGCGGGGACGATGGCCCAGGCGACCTCGATGTTGTGCGCGTTGTTGAGCTTGAGCGGCACGACGAAGCGCTTCAGCCAGCCGGGCAGTTCGGCTTTCTCGCCGACCGGCGGCTTGCCGTCGTCCTTGGCGCCGTAGGCGTACATGAAGTAGACGAGCAGCGCTTCGGTCAGGAAGAAGAAGAAGCCGGTGATGTAGAGGATGACCACGAAGAGATTGTCGATGGCGGCGGCGTGGGTGGAGACGCCTTCGGGCATCCACCAGCCGACGAACGGGGCGACCACGAATGACAGGCCGCAGGCCAGCATCGTCACGCCGAACAGAATGCTCCAGAACTTGCCCACCGAGGGTCTCCTTCACGCGTGCTGCATGGGGTCGGCCAGCGGGCGAAGCCGCCGCGCTGGCAGGTCGAGCGGTCGCCGCCTAGTTGATCTTGAGGCCAAGCTTCTCGCGCATGGCCGGGTAGGGCAGGTTCTGGACGAAGTTGACGAGGTCCCAGAGGTGGCGTTCGCCGTTCTTCTCTTCGAGGCCGATCTTGCCGTAGCGGATCATGCCGGAGCCGTTGATGCCGGAGTGGATGCGGTAGTAGTTGTCGACGGGTCGGCGGCCGCCGCGGAAGACGCCGACGGTGAAGTTGTTGGGTCGGACGAGCGTGCCCCACTCGTCCCAGCGGAACTGGGCCTGCCGGCCGTAGTCGGTGTGGCAGCTGACGCAGTTGAATCCCTTGGCCGTCTTGCCGACCTCGGGGTCGGACTCGTCGCCCGTGAACAGCTTCCAGCCTCGGCGAACCGAGCTTTTGAGGGCTTCGACATCGCCCTCCTTGTAGGGGTAGGGCGTCACTTTGATGGCGAAGGCCGGATCCTGCGACTTGGTCCAGTTCTCCAGGTTCTGCACCAGGATGGCGGGGATGTACTCGACGGGGGTCGGCTCCGAGCCGGCGACGAGCTTGCCTTTCTCGAAGGAGAAGCCCCCCTTGATGGCTTCGTACTCGGACTTGCCGCGCAGGCTGAGATGGATGACGTAGCTGGTGAGCGCTTCGAGCTTGTCGTCGGACAGGAGGTTGAACGAGGGCATCGAAGTCCCCTCGATGCCTTGGCGGAGCGTGCGCATCAGGTCGTCGCGGTGGGGAGGGAGCGTGGCGCCGGTGGTCGCCTGGTCGACCGACTGGAACTTGAACTTCATCAGGCGGTAGTCGCGCGGATGCGGATTGACCCAACGCGACGTGGGGCCGCGCCCGTCGCCGGTGACGCCGTGGCAGTGCAGGCAGTGCTCGCGGTACAGGCCGCTGCCCTTCGCCAAAATCGCGTCGTCGAGCTTGAGCTTGGCGATCACGCTGGCGTCGGCCCCTTCAGGAACCTTCACCTTGGGGCTGGCGGGGGTGCCGAAGTACTCGGTCAGCTTGTCTTCCATCGCCTTGCGGAGGGTCGCGGGGATCTGGGTCGGATCGCGCATCGGCTCCGAGGTGGTGCTCTGGTACTTTTCGGCGAAGCGGTGCAGGAAGTGCGACTTGTTCTTGTGCAGGTCGTCAAGCCGCATCAAGGGGAGCTGGCCGGGCCGGTCGGGTGTGTAGGTGTCCTCGCCGAAGACCTTGCCCAGCGACTCCTCCATGATGACCGGGTCTTCGCGGAACTTGTACTGGACCCAGTCCGAGTAGGAGTCGCGTTCGCAGCCCGCCAGGCCGACCAGGAGGACTGCAGCGGCCAGGCACGCGACGGAGAAAGTATGCTTCATCGATTTCCACCACTCGTTCAACGTCCAACGACGCCAGCAGCCGCAGGGACCACGGTCCCGACCATCACGGCGACGACATCGGCGACTTTGGAACGCTCCAAGGTTTGATCGCAGTTTTTGTACGGGGCTGCATCGTTCCGTCAAGCGGCCCTGCTTCGTCTGCTTCCGCGGCAAAATCCAAGCGGGCGTCACGTTCCGCGAATCGATCATGCTACTGGCTGCAAGTCGCATGCCAACCCCTGACCAGGCCCCGTTTGGGCGGGTTGGCTGTCCTCGCCGCTCGCCATATCGTGAACGGTGGCGGTGCGGAAACGTCGTTGTTGCCTGGGCAGGATTGTCTGCCAAGCTTGGTTTCGTCGATCTCCCTTTCGAGAAACGTCCGCTGCCGCCTTCCCACGCCTGAGAATCGCTGCGAGGTGTCTGCATGCTCTACAGCACGGCCCGCGTCCTTCAGTTCGTCGGCCTCATCATCCTGCCCCTCGCGGTCTCCGGCAACGTCGCCGAGAAGCTGGACCTCAAGCAGTCGCTGACGCTGTCGTCGGTAGGCCTCGCCGTCTTCGTCATCGGTTGGCTGCTCCAGCAAGCCACGCGGCCGAAGTGACGCGCTTGCATCGGCGGGGATTTCCCGCGAGAATGAAACCGAACGACATCCGACTGCCGCAGCGAGGTTTCAACATGTACCTTGTCGTCGACCAGCGCCGCAACTCAACCCATCTGGTGTTCACCTTCATCGATCCGCGCCGGGAGGGCTGCAAGCGGGAAGTCATCGAAGGGGTCGAACTCGACTACGACCGAGCGGCCGTCCATCGCTGGGAGGACGGCGAGCCAAGCCCTGAAGTCCGCGTCGGCGTCGATCCCGCGAATCCGAAGCATTACAAGGTTTTCAAGTACGCGCGCGACCTGGACACGGAGGGCTTCACATCCGTGGCGGGCAGCGTCGTTGTGCTGGCGTCGTGGCAGGACTACTTGAACCTCCGCTCCAGCCCGCCCGCAGGCGACGAGATCGACGAAGCGGACTGGTTCGACTACCTCGACCGCGTGGACGAGGAAGCGCGCCTTTTCCGCAAGCGCGTGGTCGTGGACGACACGCCGGTCGGCAGGCCCAAGGACGAGGTCGCGGCGTGGCTCGCAAAATGGCACTTGCGCATCGACAGCGACGTTCACGAGATCTGGTACTTGCCGTCGGGCTCGCCGCTCGACGAGATCCGTCTGCTGGAACTGAGCGACCGCGTCGTGCATGACGAAGGGAAGATCAACGCGGTCAACTACAGGCTGGACATGGAGGGCATCCCGTTCCGCCTCATGGTTGCCGACGCCAGCACCGAAGGAGCGGATCTGGCCCGCAGTGATCCGCAGCAGCTGCCCGACGGCTGGTCGCTGGAACGCAGCCAGTCGTGGACGCGGAGCTGGAAGAAATGAACCCCCAACAAGTCGTGTTCCTCGTCCAAGCCCGCTCCGATTTCGGCGTTTTCGAGATCCTGAGAGCGTGTGAAAAAATCAAAAACGGCCGGCTCTGGCTTTCGCCAGATCGTGTCCGGGCACGGAAATCTGCAATCCGAAGGCTGTAATGGCGAGT
>JAYSSW010000396.1:0-4183 GCA_043720335.1 Planctomycetia bacterium | reverse complement strand
GAATGGGTCGTTTATGGGTTATTCGCCCCTCACCACATGCCGGGTGCTGACGGCGCAGTTGCGGTCGTCGAAGAGGTTGAGGTAGAAGGCGGTCGCGTCGGCGGGGATCTTCGCCGTTGCTTTGCCGGCGTCGAACATCGCGGGGATCTGCTCCCATTTGCGGGCCTGCCATTTGCTCTTGTCGCGCGTGAACGACAGCTCCGCCTTCGTGATTGGCGCCGATGACTTGAAGGTCGCCCAGGCTTCGTCGGGGCTGCTCCCCTGGTCGGTGACGACGGCGAGCGGCTTGCCTTGCTTGAGGATGCTGTTGGCGAAGACGTGGATCTCCTCCGGGTTCTCGCCGGCGGGGCCGTGGCCGTGCGGCATGCGGATGCGCAGGCACAGCGTGGCGTCCCCCCTGGGCAGCCGGTACGACTTCTGCCACGAGTCCATCGGGTAGGCGAAGTCGTTGGTGCCGTTGACCCAGAGGATCGGCATCTTGGCGGCGCCGAGGTAGGCGGAGGGGTCCCACTGCCGCAGCCACAGGTCGGCCTTGTCCTTGCCGAGCTTGGCGAAGGCGGGGAGCCAGGCGGAGTTCTCGCCGAGGAAGCCGCAGCCGTAGACCGGGGCGGCGCACTGGAAGCGCGAATCGACGCCGGCGACGATGCAGGTGAGGTAGCCGCCCCACGAGATGCCGGTCACGCCGACGCGGTCGGCGTCGACTTCGGGATACGAGCGGATCAGCGAATGCGCCAGCGCGACGGCACTGACGGCGTGATGCGTCCACTGGTCCTCGACGGGGGAGTCGAGCTGGTTGAAGCTGTTGTCCCAGCCGGGCGGGCCGCCGAGTTCGTGGCGTTTCCACTTGCCGCCCGCGCCGACGGGGACGCTGCCGCACACGTCCATGGCGATGGCGGCGTAGCCGCGTGCGTTCCAGACCTTGACCCAGCGGTCGAAGGCGGTGCCGCCGCCGCCGTGGATCAGCACCATCGCGGGGATTTTCTTGCCTTTCTCGAGATTCGCCGGCGCGCCGTAGTACGCGAAGACGCGCGTCGGCTTGCCCTTGTACTTGGCCCCCTCGAAGAAGAACGATTTGACGCCGTCGGCCTTGATGTCGTCCGCTGGGAACACCGCTGGCGTCTTGGAAAGTGCTTCAAGGTCGAAGCGGACGCCCGCTTTCTCCTGGGCGAAGCTGCACGGTGCGGCCAGCAGCAGGACCAGCACGGCGTATGAAGTGAGACGGAATTTCATGTCGATGCTCCTGACAAGGAAAGCGATTAAAGGCCAGAGCTGGCATCCCTGGCCTTTTGGCAGGCTCAGCGCTTCGTGCGATGAAGCGTCATCAGCGCGAAGGCGGTGCCGTACTGCTGGTGGTAGTTGTAGAGCGGGAAGTCCCACCAGGAGCCGTCCTTGGATTGGCGGTCGATCATGAGCGTGGCGAGGTGGTCCTGGTAGAAGGGCCGGTCGGCGGCGGGGAGCTGCTCGATGCCGATGGCGGCGTAGTAGTGGCCGAAGTAGTAGAAGTAGCCGGCGACCTGGAAGTGAGACTCGTGGGGGAAGGGCTTCTTGCGTCCCATGTCGAGCCAGCCGTTGCGGGCGAACAGGCGGTCGAGCCACGCCTTCAACACGGCGTCGGTCACCTTCTCGTCCTTCCAGAGCCGCAGCGCCACGTTGCAGGCCTGGCTGCGTCCCAGGCTGCCGCCGGGCCGGTTGATCGGCATCGCGGGCTGGTACTTCAAATACTCGCCGTACAGGTAGCTGAAGTCGGGCAGCAGCTGGCGGTGGATCGACGCGACCGCCCCCTTCACGAGCGGCTTGGGGATCGCGATGCCGATGGTGCGCGCGTCGTGGAACGCGACCAGGGCGGCGGCGGTCATGAAGCTCGTCGAACTTGTCGCTGGCCGCGCGGCGCCAACCTCGAAGTCGTAGTAGCCCCAGCCCTTGTCGACCGACTCGTAGCGCTGCATCATCTCGATCTGGCCGTGGATGAGGTCTACGAGCTTCCTGCGGTGGGCGTCGTCCTTCGAGCGCTGGTGCAGGTGGACGCACGCCTGGATGCCGTAGATGTGCCCCCAGATGTTGTAGAGCGTGGTCGGGTCGGCGCGGCGCAGCTTGGGCAGGTTCTCGATCAGCCACGCTTCCGCGCGGTCGAGCGCCTTGCGGGCGTGCGGGCCGTCGCCGCCGGTCTCGCAGATCGCGGAGATGCACATGGCGGTGACGGCGGCCTGGAAGGCGTGGTGGGCGCCGGGGATCGGGGCGTAGAGCATCACGCCCGCTTTGTTCAGCTCGTGCGTCCCCCACGAGCCGTTCTTGTTCTGGTCCGCGTAGAGGAACTCCAGCCCGCGACGTATCGACTCGTCCAGCGACTGCGGCGACGGCTGCTTGACCGCTTCGGGTTTCGGCGCCGTCTCGCCCGGCGGCTTCGGCGCGTCCTTCGTCTGCGCGAAGCACGGGGCGGACGACAACCCCACGACGCAGGCGAGCAAGGCAAGGATCGGCGAACGCATGGCTATTCCCCCTTCCGGCTGGAACGGTCGGCCGGGTTCTCGAGCAGGATCTCGTCCCCCGCCGCCAGGCCCTTCGTGATCTCGACGCGGCTGCCGCTGGTCATGCCGCGCGTCACCGTGCGGCGCTGCGGCTTGTCGTTCCCCTTGGCGACGACGAGGACGTAGCTGGTGTCGTTGGTGTCATCCGCGAAGACGGCAGAAGCGGGAACACCGATCGCCTTCTCTTTCATGACCGGAACCAATTTCACGGAGCAGGCCATGCCGGGCAAAAGCTGAGCAGAAATGGGAAGATTCATGAACGCATTCAGAGCCGGCGCTCGGATGAACTTGACGCGCAGTTCAAATTGTCCGGCGGCGTTTGGTGCATCGACGATCCCTGTGATTTCGCAGAGATTCGTCCTGCCGGGGTATTTTGACAGTTCAAATCTCCCTTTCAATCCGATTTTCAGATGCTCGACATCCTTCTCCGCGACAAGGATTCGCGTGAACTCCTTGAACGGATTGATAACCGTCATCACGACCTCGTTGGGCTGGACGACGCCGTTGGGCATCAGCTTCGTCGCGAGGTCGCTGCCGGCGATCCATTGGCCGCGCACGCAGCGGCCGAGATAGACGACGCCGTCGATGGGCGAGGCGAGCGTCATGCCTTCGCGGTCCTTGCGGAGCTGGTCGAGCCGCTGCCCGGCCCGTTCGCGGTCGGCATCCAGCTTCGCCAGCGCCAGCTTCTTCTGGTCGAGCGTCAACGGCGCCGCCTCCGTCTTGAGCAGTTGCAGCTCCGCCTTCACCACGCCGTCGGCGAGGCTGACGGCCTTGCGAGGCAGCGTGATCGTCTGGATCTTCTCCGCGTTCAGCTGCGTCTCCTTGTACGATTCCTCGGCGAACTCCAGGTAGAACCGCGTGCGCTTCAGGATGATCTGCTCGGTCTCCTCGGTCAGGTCGTTGGCCTTGTACATTTTCTCGACCTGCTTCAGCTCCTCGCGGGCCGAATCGACGCTGAACTTGCCGGACTTCAACATCAGTTTCACCTCCCGCTCCGCCTGCGGCCGGTCGATGTCGATGAACCGCTTCAGGTCCTCGTCGGCCAGCTTTTTCGCGCGCTGGGTGAAGGACAGCTCGCTGGGCTGGGTCTTCTCCAGGTGCGCCAGTTCGACCGTGGAAACCTTGAGCGTGGCGTCGAGCGACTTCAATTCGGCGACCAGCTCCTTGATCTGGAAATCGAGCCTCTGCGCGTCGAACACGACGAGCGGATCCCCCTTCTTGACGCGGGCGCCGTGATCGACCGACTTGACGACGTGCAGCGGCGGAGGCGGGGCGCCGACCGGGTCGTTGGAGCGGAACGCGATCTCGTGCATCTCCTCGGCTTCGACCACGCCTTTGCCGACGACCTCGATCTTGAACACGCCGGCTTCGACCTTGTGCGTGGCGGGCTTGGCGGGGGCAGGCTTCGCCGGGGGCTTCATCGGCGGCGGCGCGTCCTGTCCGCTCGCCGCGACGGGGAGCCAGAACGCGATGCAGAGAACGCTTGCGACCAGCAGACGTGGCTTCATGAAGAGTCCCTTTCAGCGAAGAGGTGCGGACAACCGCGCGAACGCGCGTGATCTTGAAGGCTCTATCGTAGAGAGGCGGTCCGACGCGCCGCAAGTGAAAAGCCGCGAAGATTCGTTTGCCGCGACGAAAGCCCAGGGCTGCTGCCCTGG
>JAYSSW010000395.1:0-1890 GCA_043720335.1 Planctomycetia bacterium | reverse complement strand
GTGCTTCCCCGGCTCGCATGCTCGGCCTGAAGCACAAGGGGCACCTCGGCGTCGGCGCCGACGCCGACATCACCGTCTACACGCCGAGCAAGGACAAGAAGGCGATGTTCGAGATGCCCCGCTTCGTCATCAAGGCGGGCAACATCGTCGTCGAGCAGGGCGAGATCCGCATGGAACTCGACGGCACGACATTGCACGTCTCGCCCGGCTACGACGACGCGATGCTCCCCGACATCAAGAAATGGTTCGAGGCCCACTACACCATCCAGTTCGCCAACTACCCCGTCGATCCCAGCAACATGTCGCAGGGGGGCCGATTGGTGGCGTGCGACAAGAAGTAAAGGCGTCCCAGCGGCTGAATCATCTTTGTTTCAGGCGAACGGCCTGCGTAAGCGGGCTGGTGGAGCCTTGCGGCGATGTCAAATCCCGACAGCCCGCGATCCTTCAACCCCACGGCGAACCGCATGAAGCTGCAAGAGAAGATGCTGCTGGTCCCCGAAATCGAAGGGATGCTGAACGCCCTCGCGGACGTGAAGGCGCCGATCCTCGTCGATCTGCCGTGCCGTCGGCTGCCCGCGAAGCTGCCCGACACGGTCGATGACTGGGATCCGCCCTACGCGAGCTACCGCTACGACATGGAGATCTGGTTCACGCGCTGGTTCTATCGCGGCCTCGGCATCGTGATGCTCCTGATCGGGGCGATGATGCTGATCGGCGGCGTCCTCGTCTGGTTCATTCCGCCGCGCAACAACAACCAGCGCGAAGATCCGCTCTTCGTCCTCGCCATGATGCTGCTGTTCGGCGGCGGCTTCTTCGCGGGCGGGCTGTGGTTCTTCTGGTGGCGTGCGCCTGCGGGAACGCGAACGATCTGGATCTTCAAGGAAGGCATCGTCGTGCGGAAGGCGGGCGTTCTGGAGGTGCATCCCTGGTTCCACGTCGGCGAGATCCGCTGCACGCTCGGCCCCGCGTCCGCCTTCGCAACCATCCGCATCTTCAGCGAGACCTACACGATCGGCGGCCGCTCCGAATCGCATCGTGAACTGATCGAGTTCATCGAGCATCGCGCCTCCGCCGAGCACCTGCCGCGCCAGCTCCGCCAGCTCTCCGACGGCCGGGCGCTGAACTTCGGGGCGTGCTACCTGCACCGCAAGGCGTTCGATTTCATCCGCGCGCGCCACCATTGGATCGCGGTCGAGAAGGTCGAGGCGAGCGACCAGGAATTCGTGGTGACGTTCGCCAACCGCGGGCCGATCCGGCTGCCCCACGACCGTGTGCTGTTCCCCAGCCTGTGCCTGACGCTGGCCCGTGCGCTGACGATCTACTGGCGGCAAGCGGGCGAAGGGGACGACCTGCGCGACGAGCGCGACGCGCCGGAGCCGCCCGACCTGCCGCCCGACGAGCCGCCCGACACGCGCATCACGCGCTGAGTCGAGAGGCAGGTGCCGGTGTCCCCGTTTAGCGCCCGCAAGATCGGGGCGTTCACGGCATCCCGTGGCCTCTTCCGGCCGAGGCTGCTGAGATTCTCGTCTCGCCTGGACATGCGGGCGCTAAACGGGGAACCTTCGACCTGACTCTCGCCTGAACATCACGCGCGGAATCGCGGGAAAGAGGCTTCAAGTCGCCGGGCTGCTTTTCCGATGAGTAAGTTAGCAAACACTAACATACGCCGCCCCTGAGTAGGAAAGGGGCGGTGGAACCCTCGGAAAAGGAGTTCGTCATGGTCCGCATGTCCCGCTTCGTCTCGGCAGTCCTCTTCGCCCTGGTCGCCGTCACGCTCGCCGCCGCGTCCGGGTGCGGCAACTGCTGCGGCGGCAGCCGCCCGCCCCTCTTCCAGCGCCCCGGCTGGATCTTCCCCAAGTGACATCGCGTTGTCACGCGAGCGGCGGCGCG
>JAYSSW010000394.1:0-4184 GCA_043720335.1 Planctomycetia bacterium | reverse complement strand
ACGCCGACTTCGGGCTGGTCTCGCGGCTGAGCAGGTGGAACACGACGAGCGCCGCCAGCACGCCAGGCGCGAAGATGCCGGCGAGCAGCCAGGCGTCGTAGCCGGGGCCGGGGATCTGGTCCCGGAAGCTGCCGATGAGCAGCTTCCAGACGGCGCCGAAGCCCAGAACCCCCGCCCCGATTCCAGCCAGCAGAGCGACCGTAGCGCGTGCAGCGAACGACATGGAGGTGCTCCTCGCAGGTTCCCGTTGAGATTGCCTCGCAACCATAGCATGCCGAGCGTTATTCTTGCAGGTTTTCGCCGCCGTCCCCAAGACGAATCGTCGCGTGGCGCCCGCGCTCCGCTGCGCGTCGCGGCTAAACGTGTTCGCCGCAACCTCCATCGCCGTCAACCCTTGCGTTCCGTGGCTGGGATCGGCGAAAAAGGTTTTGTATTTTTTGCAAAAGTGACGTTGACACGGAGATGCCAAAGAGGTAACATCCCCCTTGTTCGATTCGGCCTCTTCTCTGTTCCGGCCCCGCTGCTTCACGTTTGGTGAACAGCGGGGTTTTTTCACCCCCTTGCATCTTCCGGCGATTTCCCTTCAGGAACGCTCGCCGCAACCTTCGACGTGTTCCCGACATCGGTTCGCGGACCTGGTCTTCACGCCAATTTCCCGCTCCAGCAAGCCCCGGCGCGGGTATAATGACGATGCCCATCGCGGGGCATGGCTCGGCCCTGTTCATCTGTACAAAGGAGTCTCCCCATGCTTTCCCAGGATTGTCTTCGCGAGTTGCAGACCTCGTGGCTGCCCAACGTCACCAACGCAGGCTTGAGTCGTCTCGTCGATCTTCTGGAAAAAAACAGTCCCCTGTTGATTCATGGGAGCTTCACCCGGGCCGTGCCGATGGGTTGCCTGGCCACCCACATCGCCTGGCAGCACCCGGAAACCCAACATTTGACGTTGGACGCGGGCATCTGCTGGCTGCACCATGTCGCCGGCCTGAACCCGGCCACGTCGCTGGTCATCCGCGAGTGGGATCGCTGTGCCGACAACGACTTCGAGATCCGCTTCGACTTGGCCAGCGCCTTCCGCCAGGAGCGCGAGCGCCGCGCGGTGTCGCCGCTGGAGCCTGCCGCCGCGACCAACCGCATCGCCGAATATGTGAATAGCTGATTTCCCCATGCCGTGTCAATCGTTTCTGGAGCCGGCCGCCGTCAGCGAAGTCTGAACGCGGCCGGCTTTTTTTGTCGGCTGGTCGTGTTCCTTCTTTCGTCGTCTAGGGCGATTCCTACCAGCCCGCTTACGCAGGCCGTTCGCTTGATCGACAAATGAATCGGTCCATCGCGAAATTCGTAGCGACTGCAAGGTGCCTCCAGCGGCCGATTCCTCGTCATGTTCAGGCGAACGGCCTGCGTAAGCGGGCTGGTGGAAATTTGCCAACGGTTTGATGGAGTCCGAATGCTGTCGCGCATCCTTGAGCCGGAAGTGATGGACTCCGCCGAGGAGGCGCACGACTACGACGCGATGGACCACGCCAACGTCAACGAGCGCTTCGTCGACGACTTCCTCGCGTGCTGGCCCGGCGACGGCGTCGTCCTTGACGTGGGGACCGGCACCGCGCAGATCCCGCTCGGACTGTGCCGGCGCCATCCGACGGTGCGCGTGGTCGGCGTCGATCTCGCCGCCCACATGCTGCGCGTCGGCGCCGTGAACGTGGAGCGGGCGCAGCTGCAGGGCCGGGTTCAGCTGGAGCTGCGCGACGCCAAGCAGCTGCCCGACGTGGCCGACCGCTACGACGCGGTGATCTCGAACAGCATCGTGCACCACATCCCGGAGCCGCTGCCGGTGCTGGCGGAGATGGTCCGCGTGCTGAAGCCGGGCGGCGTGCTGTTTGTCCGCGACCTGCTGCGGCCCCAGGACAACGTGTCGCTGCAACGATTCGTGCAGACCTACGCCGGCGACGCAAGCGCGAACCAGCGGAAGATGTTCGCCGACTCGCTGCACGCCGCGCTCACGCTCGACGAGGTCCGAGCGCTGGCGACGCAGCTGGGCTTCCCGGCGGACGAGGTGCAAGCCACCAGCGACCGCCACTGGACCTGGAGCGTGGTGAAGTGACCTGGACGATGACGGAAGAAAGGGAAACTCCAAGCCCCACCATGAGCAACGCGATTGGTGGGGGTCAATGCATGCGACATCTCACCCCCAGGAATCGCTTCGCTCATCCTGGGGCTTGCGGACCAAATTCATGACGCCCCTCGCCGCCCGCCTTGAACGCTTCGGGCACATCGCCCATTTCGCGCTGCGCGCCTTGCTCGCTGCGCTGCTGGCGTGGCGGAGGCCCGGCGAGTTCCTGCGTCAGCTGCATCTGGTGCTGCTGGGGGCGCTGCCGCTGGCGTTCGTCGCGGGGACGGCGCTGGGGCTGGTCGTGTGGATCCACCTGCACGGCGTGATCGAGCCGCACTTCCGCGACAAGGTGCCGGAATACCTCGCCTACGCGGTGGTGCTGGAGTTCGCGCCGCTGGGGGCGGCCCTGATCGTGGCGGGGCGCTCCGGGGCGAGCCTGGGCGCCGAGCTTGGCTCGATGAAGCTGACCGAGCAGATCGACGCGCTGGAGACGCTGGGGGTCTCGCCGATGCGCTGGCTGGTCGGCCCGCGCGTGCTTGCCGCGATGGCCGCGCTGCCGCTGCTGACGATCTTCACCGCCTACGTCGCGCTCGGCAGCAGCTACTTCGCCGAGCTGATGGGGGGCAGCCTCAGCTGGACGCAGTACCAGAACGACATGCTGCGCGGCCTCGCCAAGATCAGCCTCGTCTACTCCACGCTCAAGACCGTCGTGTTCGGCTACCTCGTCGCCGTGTGCGGCTGCTGGTGCGGCATGCACGCCGGCGCCGGCACCGAGGGCGTCGGCCGCGCCGCCACCCGCGGCGTCGTCGGCAGCATCTTCCTCGTCCTCGTCGCCAACGTCTTCCTCGTCAAGATCATCCAGCTGCTGCCCTGACGACCCGCATGCGCCGATTCCCCTTCCCCTTGCGATACGCTCGCTGCGCGACGGACCAGTTTTCGCTTGGCACATCACCATCAGCCAGGAGTCGCTGCAGCGCGTGCGGAAGGGGCTGGGCGGGTGAGAAGCGGTTTCTAAACCTGGACGCCCTTCGCGCGCAGGAACCGTCCGGTGAGGCTCTGCTCGCATGCGGCGATGACCGACGGCGGGCCGGCGGCGACGAGGTGGCCGCCGGCGGCGCCAGCTTCGGGGCCGAGGTCGACGACCCAGTCGGCGGCGGCGATCACGTCGAGGTGGTGCTCGATCACCAGCAGCGTGTTGCCAGTCTCCACCAGCCGCCGGAACACACGCAGCAGTCTCGCGATGTCGGCGAGGTGCAGCCCCGAGGTCGGCTCGTCGAACAGGTACAGCGTGCGGCCCGTCGCCTTGCGGGCGAGTTCCGCCGCGAGCTTCACGCGCTGCGCTTCGCCACCCGACAGCGTGTTCGCGGGCTGGCCGAGCTGCACGTAGCCCAGCCCCACGTCGTCGAGCGCTTGCAGGCCCAGGTGCAGCAGCGGCACGTTGCGGAAGAAGTCATTCGCCTCGGCCACCGTCATCGCCAGCACGTCGGCGATCGAACGCCCCTTGTACTGCACCTCCAGCGTCGCAGGATTGAAGCGCTTCCCCAGGCAGTGCGGGCACGTCACGCGCAGGTCGGGGAGCAGCGGCGCCGCGACGCGCAGGCTCCCCTGCCCCTGGCACTCCTCGCAGCGGCCGCCACGCGTGTTGAAGCTGAACCGCGTGGCTTTGTAGCCTCGCGTCTTCGACCGCTTCACCGTGGCGTAGAGTTTGCGGATCTCGTCGAACAGGCCGAGGTACGTCGCGGCGTTCGAGCGCGACGAGCGCCCCAGCGGCTTCTGGCCCAGCTCGATGAGCTTGTCGATGTGATCGAGGCCGTCGATGCGGTCGTGGTCGCCCGGCGGCGGCGCGAGCAGGCCGAGACGCCGCCGCAGCGCGTAGGCGAGAATGTCTCTGGCCAGCGTGCTCTTGCCCGACCCGCTGACGCCGCTCAGGCAGATCCAGCGGCCCAGCGGCAGTCGGACGGTGAGGTTCTTGAGGTTGTGCTGCCTCGCCCCGTGGATGGTGAGCCAATGCGTGGAGGTGTCAGCGATGGGCACCCCTCTCCCCCCCGGGGGTGGGGGGGGGGGGTGGGGGGTTCTC
>JAYSSW010000393.1:0-4187 GCA_043720335.1 Planctomycetia bacterium | reverse complement strand
CCGCTACTTCGGCCTGCAGAAACGGCAGTGGGACAAGGCGCTCCCCTTCCTCGCGAAAGGCAGCGACAGGGCGCTGGGCGATCAGGCGCGCCTCGACATGGCCCGCCCCAATGAATCTGCGAACCAGCTCGCGGTCGCCGACGGCTGGTGGGAGCTTTCGCAAGCCGAGACCGACCCGACGAAGCTCGCGCTGCAATCACGAGCCGCGTTCTGGTACGACAAGGCGCTGCTGCAAACCGCCGGCCTGAGCCGGGTGAAGGCGCAGAAACGGATCGAGTTCGTGGCGGAGCGGACCAGCGGCCAGACCGTGGCGGCGAACCTGCCGGCCGGCGAGATCAAGAAGTTCGACGGGCACGGCGACGAGGTGAAGGGGGTCGCGTTCTCGCCCGACGGCCGCTACGCCGCCGCCGCCGGGGTCGATCAAACCGTGCGCGTTTACGAACTCGCGTCTGGCAAGGAGGAGAAGGTCCTGCGCGGCCACACGAAGCAAGTCTGGAGCGTCGTGTTCCATCCCAACAGCCGCCAAATTTACACCGCGAGCAGGGACGCGACGGTGCGCCTGTGGGACGTGAAATCGGGCAACGAACTGAAACGCCACACGCACGCCAAGGACGTGAACGGCCTCGCCCTCGCGCGCGACGGCGGGCAGATGCTCGCCGGCTGCGACGACCGCGTCATCCGCGTCTTCGACGTCGCCACCGGCAAGGAGCTGCACCGCTTCGCAGGCCACACCGACGTGGTCACCTGTCTCGCCTTCTCCGCCGACGGCCGCAGGCTGATCTCGGGTTCCGGCAACCTCGACCGCTCCGTCCGCCTCTGGAGCGTGCCGCGCTAGAGGAATATATGATGCCGATTCCGTTCGTGAAATTTCGCCATCTCGATGTGCAATGACTTTGGGACTGCTGTGGAGCGCCACCGTCTTTGCACCGAAGGTGCTGCATAACGCAGCCCACGGTCGCGAAGCGCACCCTGGGAATGCGAACCAACCAAGGATTTCTACGCCAACGGCGTTGCATCATCCGCCTGCAAGGACGCGATGCAGCACCGTTGGTGCAGAAGCCGGTGGGATCGCTGCCGACCCAGGGTGCGCTGCGCGACCCTGGGCTGCGCGATGCAGCACCCTTGGTGCAAAAACGACGAACGGCGAATGGCTCCGGTCGATTTGGCGACACGTCCGCCATCTCGACGACGTCGGAACCGCCTTGACACCGCGCCTCCGTTTCGGCTATCGCGTCTCCCGCTTACCAGGGAGGATCGTGCGCCGATTCGCGGAGGGGTGGATGCAGCTTTTGGACAGCGAGATTCTGACCGACGCTTGCGAGCTTTCGCTGGGGCCGATGATCGCCATGCTCGTCGTCGGGCTGTTCCTCTGGCTGTTCGGATGGTGGAGCCATCGCTTCTGGGTCGTCCTGTGCAGCACCATCCTTGGCGGCGTCTTCGGACTGTGCCAGGCCGAGGCGCTGAAGACCCACCCCATCGCCGGCGCTGTGCTGCTCGCCATCGCCTGCGGCATGCTCGCCCTCGCTCTCGTGCGGCTCGTCGCCTTCGTCGCGTCCGGCGCCGTCGGGCTGCTGCTGGTGCAGGGCTTCCTGCCCAGCTTGAATCAACCGCTCATCACCTTCCTTGTCAGCGGCCTGGTCTGCCTGATCCTGTTCAAGTGGTGCATGATGGCCCTGTCGAGCTTCCTCGGCGCCCTGCTGGTCGGCCTCGGCGCCATGCTGCTGCTGAACCAGTACCGCATGCTGAACGCCCCGGCCTGGAACGACCAGAACTCCCTCGTCGTCAACAGCGCCATCGGCGGCCTCGCCTTCTTCGGCTTCCTCTTCCAGTTCCTCATGGCCCGCAGCAGCGCAAAACGAAAAGCCAAGGAGAAGAAGCGGCGCGGCGAGGACGACGAGGACGAAGGCGGCCTGCTCGGCAGCATCTTCGGCAAAAGCGAGAAGCCGCGCCGACGCGCCGCGTAGCGTTGCCGACGACGCGCGAACCGGGTAAACTCGACCTGAACCAATCCTTCGATCTCAGGCGATCTTCCCCCATGACGACGCGGCTCCGCACCTGGCTTGGCGCCTTCGGCTTTTGCCTCCTGCTGGCGATCCCCGCGCTCGCGCAGCAAGCCGCGCCGGCCAACCCGGCCGCAGCGGAACCGTCGCTCCCCATCGCCGGCTACTTCTGCGGCATCAGCAGCGCCGCCCTCGTCCTTCTCGTCGTCTGCTACCCCGTCCGCCGCGATTGAGCGTACCATCATGGCAACCGTTGCAGACTTTGTCGGCTACCTGAAGAAGCTCGCCCCGCTCGAACTGGCGGCGGAGTGGGACAACGTCGGCCTGCTGCTCGGCGACACGGCCACCCATGTCGAGCGCGTGATGACGTGCCTGACGGTCACGCCGGAGTCGGCGGCGGAGGCGGTTCGCGACGGCGCCCAGCTCATCGTCAGCCATCACCCGATCCTGTTTCGGCCCACGAAGAAACTCACCACTGCGAACGCCGAGGGGCGGATGGTCCTCGAACTGGCGAAAGCCGGGGTCGCCGTCTACAGCCCGCACACCGCGTTCGACAACTGCGTCGGCGGCATCAACGACATCCTCGCTCGCCGCCTCGGCCTGATTGAAACAACGCCGTTGAAACGCGGCGACGAAGCGAAGCAGTGCAAGGTTGTCGTCTTCGTGCCTGACCAGGATTTGGCGAAGGTAAGTGACGCGATGTTCGCCGCCGGCGCGGGGCACATCGGCCAATACCGCGAATGCAGCTTCCGCCTGCCCGGCACGGGCACGTTCTTCGGCGAAGGCGCGAGCAACCCGACCGTCGGCGAGAAAGGCCGGCGCGAAGACGTGTCTGAATGGCGACTGGAAACGATCTGCCCGCAGAACCGCGTCGAAAGCGTGGTTGCCGCGCTGCGGGGCGCCCATTCCTACGAGGAGCCGGCCTTCGACGTGTACGCGCTGCACCCGCTGCGCGCCCGCGTCGGCCAGGGCCGCGTCGGCAGGTTGCCGAAGCCGGTCACGTTGCAAGCGCTGGCCCGCAAGGTGAAGACCGTCCTGAAGGCCGACTCGGTCAACGTGGTGGGCGAAGCGACGCAGATGGTGCATCACGTCGCCCTCGCCTGCGGCGCCGCCGGCGAATATTTGGACGAGGCCCTGCACGCGAAAGCCGACGTCTTCCTCACCGGCGAGATGCGCTTCCACGACTGCCTGACCGCCCGTTCGCGCCGCATCGGCGTGCTGCTGCCCGGCCACCACGCCACCGAGCGCTGCGGCGTCGAGGAACTGGCTACGCTGCTGCAAACGCAGTTCCCGTCGGCGAAGGTCTGGGCCAGCGCCGTCGAGAGCGACCCGCTGCGGGTGGTGTGACGAAGCAAAATAATGAGTGAACCTTTCAAGCGCCAATGTTGTCTTGGAAACATGGAAAGCCTTACAATCCGAACCAATACGAGCAAGCGATGAGCAAGAAAACTAGATATGGGCAGTGCAAGCTATGCGGCCACTACGCATCGCTTATTGACGGGCATGTCATCCCCAAGCTTTCGTACGAGCGGGTTGTGTCAGACGAATACGAAAGCGGTACCTTCTTCAATCTAACCGATCGCATTTTCAACAATCTTCAAGTCACGCGCTACTGGTTCTGTTCCATCTGCGAGGCAATTCTCAGTAAATCGGAGAAATTTTTCGCGGATTGGTACGACATTATCCTGCCTTCCAATAACCAAGAATTGCGACCTACAAGTTTCGATAGCCGACTTCAAGATTTCTGTGTCTCGATCAGCTTTAGAATTGCGCTGCTCAGCTTGGAAGATGAAGAACTGGTGCACCATGAGAATCTCATGGACGCAATGAATACTTGGCAACAATTTCTGAAGAAAAAAACACCAAGCGTTGCGGGCTACTCCCAGCATCTAATAGCTACAACGGACGTATCAGAGCAAGAGCTTCATCGCAGCCTGATGGGCGGAACCTATCCAGACCACCATTGCATTACCGCTCGAATTGGCCCAATTCACATTGTCGGATTGCTGAAAAACGAAACGCCAAATCGCGAGATCAAACGATTTTGGGAACGGACAAAAGTCGAAGAATCCGGCCTTATTGCTCCGGTTTATTACGCCGGCTCGAAAGTACATCAATTAGCAAGTTCCGCTGGGGCGGCGTACCGCGCCCAGGGGTGGAGGAAGTAGCTGACCACATGGCTGGGCA
>JAYSSW010000392.1:0-4199 GCA_043720335.1 Planctomycetia bacterium | reverse complement strand
AGAAAAGCGGGCCGAAAGCCAAACGTGGCAGGCCAAAGGACACTAATCTGAAAGAGGATGGCAGGATCTTCGACGCTTGGAATACTGGCAGGCACCTGAAATACGAAGAACTGGCAATCGAACTCAGGAAGGATGAGGCTCACGTCAGGCGTGCTGTCGACCGGGAAAGAAAGCGAAGGAAGGCAGCCCAAAGGCAAGCGGACTCGGAAAAGACGCAAGACGACTAACAAGTCAATAAGGCGCGAATTATTCCGGCGCGGCTGACATCTTCAATTCTTCGTGGTCTTTTCCAAACAATTCAAGTCAATCCGTCGGAATAAATCAGCCGGAAAAATCCAAACCAATTTTTCCGTCCGAACCTCACCAAAGAATACCCTCGCCGGCGAGCAATTGAGACTCGCCGCAAGCTGCGAGGGTTTTTCCATGTCCGAAACTGTTGAAACGGCGTCCATCGCCACGACGCACGCCATGCTGCCGCCGAAGCCGCCGGCCGACCTCATCCCCGTGCGGGAGGTGGCTGGCATGGCGACTTGCAGCCCTCGCCATGTTTACCGCATGTCCGACGCCGGACTGATGCCAAAGCCGATCAAGCTCGGTTCGCTGGTCCGGTGGCGCCGTGCTGAAATCCTGGCGTGGATCGCCGACGGCTGCCCGTCGTTGAGGGGGGGCCGCCGATGACCCCCACCGAAGGAAGCGCCGAAGGCGAAGCCCTGAAGGACCAGGGGCTCGCCGTCGCCGGTTCACGATCCGCGCTGACCTTGAGGACGAAGCTCGCTTTCCTGCAAGCGCTGCTCTCCGCTCCTGGCCACGTCGCAACGACCGACGCCACCGAGGACGACCTTTCCACCAAGTTTCCTCATGGCGGGACGTGGCGAGGAAGCGCCGTCGACCAGCTCCGCAAGGATGGGCTGATCGAAGCCGTGCATGTCGAAAAGTCGACCCGCCCGGCTCGGCATGGGGGGCTGCTGCGGCGCTGGCGTCTGGTCGACGTCGCCGGGGCGTTCGCCAAGATCGCTGAGCTTCAGCGATTGCTCGCCGGGTACGGCGACACGGGGCCGGACGCTGCCGGCTCGCCCGTCGTGAAAAACACACCACCGAAAAACGGCACAGGCTCGGCTGCCGCACAGCCGAGCCTGTCTTGAGGGCCTTCCCATGAACCAACCGAAGAAAAGCCTTGCTGACATCCTACGCGGATCGACCCGCGACGACCTGGCGAAAGCCTGGAACGATACGCAAGCAGCCGCCGAGATGGGGCCGCTTCCCGCTGGCGAGTACATCGCCCGCATCGTCGCGGGGGAATTCATCGAAAGCCGCTCCAACGCGACGCCGGGCTACCGACTGACGTTTCGCGTCGTTGACGGGGACTTCGTCGACCGTCGTTTCTGGCACGACCTCTGGCTGACGCCGGCTGCGCTGGCGATGACGAAACGCGACCTCGCCAAGATCGGCGTCATCAACATCGACCAGCTTGAAAAGCCGTTGCCGCAAGGCATTCGTTGCAGCGTGAAACTCGGCTTGCGAACGAGCGATCAAGGCGTCGACTTCAACGCGGTTCGCTCGTTTGAAGTCGTCGGCATCGACAAGCCGGAAGCCGACACCTACACCCCGAAGGAAGGGGGGGCCGCATCGTGACGACCTGCTCCTACGGTTTCCGCATCGTGGGAGCATGCAGCGAGGAACGGCGCTTGTGTGACGCAAGCGCCGCCTTCGCTGGTCATGCCGCCTGCGATGAACGCGCCCAACTGGAGCGCGAAGTATACCTGTCGGCGTTCTGGTTCGGCGACGACTTCCGCACCTTCCTGGCATCGACTGGTTCCACCAAGGGCTTCGACGGCGTCTGCCATGCGCCGTGGCTCTGGTTCGACATCGATCGCGCCGACGACCTCGACGCCGCCCTGAACGACGCTCGCCGTCTGGCTCACTTCCTGGCGGACCGCTACCGGATCGACGGCGACGAACTGCTGATCTTCTATTCCGGCTCGAAGGGTTTTCACATTGGCTTGCCGACGGCGCTCTGGCTGCCGGAGCCCGCGACGAACTTCCACCGCGTCGCCAAGCAGCTCGCCGAAGGGATCGCCAGCTACGCTGGAGTGAAGATCGACCAGGGCGTCTACGCCAAGGTGCAGGTGTTCCGCGCCCCGAACTCTCGCCACCCGAAGACCGGCTTGCACAAGCGCCGGCTTTCCCTCGACGAACTAACGGGGCTTTCCCTGGATGGCATCCGCGCCCTAGCGAAGTCCCCGCACCCGTTCGACGTGCCGACCTTGGGAACGACCTGCGAGCAAGCCAAGGCCGACTGGCTCGCCGCCGCCAAGATCGTGGATGCAGGCCAGCAAGCGAAGGCGCAACGCAACGCCAGCACCAGCGGGCCGACGCTCAACCGCCTGACCCGCGTCTACCTGCGCGAAGGCTGCGACCAGGGGGACCGGCACCGCCGCTTGTACTCCGCCGTCCGCAACCTGGCGGAATTCGGCTGCCCGCCCGCCCTGGCTCATGCCCTGCTCACCGAAGTCGCACTCGACACGGGGCTGCCGCCTTCGGAAGTGCGTCGGCAAATCGACTGCGGGCTGAAGGACCAAGACCCGCTGCCGGTCGTGGAGCCGGCGACCCCTTCGGGGCGTGGAGGAGCCGACGACGTGCTCGCCAAGCAGCTCGCCGACCTCTGGCAAGCATCGCCAACGTCAGCACCACCATCGCCGATGCCTTCGCCGGGGGCTGCTGCCGACATCGACAAGCAGCTCGCCGACCTCTGGCAGCCACCCGCACCGCCGTCGCCCGCTGACGCTGCTCCCGCCGAAGGGGACGACCAGGGGGACGCCTGGGAGCATCCGCTTGACCGGCTCGGCTTCGAGGGGGACGACTTCGGGGCCTATGGCAAGCAAGGGGGGCGACGATGAACCCCAACTTCCTTTCTGCCGGCGATCTGCTCGCCGACTGGCGCGACGACGTGCTGACCGGCAAGCCGCCCGTCCTCTACCCGATTGGAACCGGGGATCTCGCCCGCATCGAAATCGGGCCGGGGCTGGTGACGCTGATTGGCGGCGCGCCGGGGGCTGGCAAGAGCGCCTTCACCATGCAGGCCGTCGTCGACGCGCTGCGGAAAACGCCGACGCTGCGAGCCGTCGTCGCCAGCATCGAGATGACGCCGGCCGTGCTCATGGACCGCCAGCTCGCCCGGCTGTCCGGCATCGACCTCAACACGATCCGCTATCGGCGGCTGACCGCCGAGCACAGGGGACGCATCGACCAAGCCTTCGCAGTCATCAACAACATCGCCGACAGGCTGGCCTTCGTGCGGCCGCCGTTCAACCTCGACAACGTGGCCGCGACCTCTGACGCCTTCGACGGGGGGCTGATCGTGCTGGACTACATCCAGCGCATCGCCCCGCCGGGGGAACACGGGGACCGGCGCGGGGCCGTCGACGCGACGATGAACTACCTCCGGCAATTCTCCGACGCGGGCGTTGCCGTCGTCGTCGTGGCCGCCGTGGCGCGGTCGAAGGACTCCAGGGGGCGTTCGTCCTACGATGGCGACGCACTCAGCCTGGCGTCGTTCCGTGAATCGAGCGAGCTGGAATTCGGAGCGGATGACGCCTTCATCCTGGTGCGCGACGAGAAGGACGAAGACCGCGTCGTGCTGAAGCACCTGAAGGCGAGGCACACCGAGGCGAAGGACATCACGCTGACGTTTGACCGCGCCTTGCAACGCTTCACGCCCCTGTCCTCGACGGCGCCGTCCGGCAAGCTGAAGACCGCCCTTGCAGAAGCATGGAGCGCGTCGCCGGCGACGGACGAAGATGATGAGGGGGCCGCATGACGCCGATCATGGAAGTCGGCGACGAACCGCCGCCGCTGTCGCCGAGCGGGGCCGCCAGCAAGCCGAGCAAGCCGAAGGGGAAGGCGGGGGGACGCTTCGCCGTGTTCAACGCCTTCGCCGACTTCAGCATGGGGGACCTGTCGCGGGCCGACATCATCGTCTGGGTGATCCTCTACCGCGACTGCAAGGATGGCGTCGCCCGCACCGCTCAAGCCGACATCGCCCGCCGGGGCAAGATCGACCGGCGGACCGTGGGGCGTTCCCTTCGTCGGCTTGAGGCGCGGGGCTTGCTGAGGATCGCGCATCGAGGGGGCTTTCGTCGCGGGGTATCACGCTACCTTGTCCGGGGGCTGGCGACGGAATCGGGGTAGGCTGGCGTGGG
>JAYSSW010000391.1:0-8796 GCA_043720335.1 Planctomycetia bacterium | reverse complement strand
TTGCCGATGCGGACGGTTTTCATCGTTCAGCCTTTCGACGGTTGACCATTTCAAGCCCGCCGCCGATAGGCGACGGGGTCGAACGCAACGATCACGTCTCCACGGCCAGCGCCAACGCGAAGCGGCAGCCTTCGAGAAAGTCGGGGATGTTGACATATTCGTCGATGGTGTGCACGTTCTTTTGGCCGGCTCCGAAAGTAATGGTCGGGACGCCGTTGCGGGTCAGCCAATTGGCGTCGAGGCCGCCGTTGGAGTCCTTCAGTTCCGGCGTCCAACCCAGTCGCGTGCCGACCGCCAGGGCCAACTGAACCGGCATGGCGCTTGGCTTCAGGCGGAACGGGTAGTAGTCGCGGCGCGGCGTGAACTTCACCTTCGCGGTCTTGCCGTCGCAGTCAGTGACATCTTTCGCGGCCTGGGTGAACGCGGCTTTGTACGCGGCGGTGATGGCGCCGATGAACTTGGCGTCGTGGCTGCGGGATTCGCCCTGGATGCTGACGAAGTCGGTGACGACGTTGGTGGCCTGGCCGGCGCTGCCTCCCTTGCCGTCGCCGAAGGGGCCGACGTTCGAGGTGCCTTCCTTGCCGTTCTTTTTCACCTTGCCGAACCAGCCCTGTTGATGGATCGACGCCAGCGCCTTGGCGGCGACGACGGTCGCCGAGATGCCGCGTTCGGGATGGACGCCGGCGTGCGACGCCTTGCCGAAGATCTCGACAAGCCAGCGGTCGGCGCCGACGGCGGCGACGGTGATGCTGCGCGCCGACCCGCCGTCGACGTTGAAGCCCATCGTCGGCTTGCCGAGGTCGGCCGCGTCGACGAAGCGGGCGCCCCAGAGTCCGCTTTCCTCGCGAACGGTGTAAAGAACTGTCAACGGCCCGTGCGGCAGCTTCTTCGCGAACAGCTCCGCGAGCATCGTCGTCAGGCAGGCGACGCCGGTGCGGTTGTCGCCTCCGAGTGCGGTCTTGCCCTGCGGCACGATGCGGTCGGCTTTTCGGACCGGGACCGCGCCGGCGCAGAGCGGCACCGTGTCGAGGTGCGTCGAGAAGAGGCGGCGCGGCCCCGGCTTCGTGCCGGGCAGCTGCACGATGAGGTTGCCGGTCTGCGTCGGCAGCGGGATTTTCTCGTTGGCCTGGTCGAAGCGGATGCACGTCGCGGGGACGCCGGCTTCGACGAGCGCCCGCACCACGTCCTCGCCGATGGCTTGTTCCTGCCCGGTGATGCCGGGGACCGCGAGGAAGCGCATCAGCCGCGCCATTGCCTGTTCTTCGTTGAACTGCATGAGGCCCTCGATGTTGGAAGGATGAAATCAACGTCGCCCCAAGCCCCAGGATGAGCGAAGCGATTCCTGGGGGTTTGAACCCCCACCAATCGCGTTGCTCATGGTGGGGCTTGGAATTGCACCCGCGCGAAACTCCTCTTGCAAACGCCGTCGCGCATGGGCATAACCTGCCGCCTCGAAATCGGGATCACGGACGAACCCGGCACGCGCGGGAGCAAGGATACCATGCGCCATCTCCGCCATCTGTTGTGCAGCTGCGTGCTCGCCGCCTGCACGGGCTGCTTCGCGGCCGGCCCGGTCTGGGATCCCACGCCGCTCGTCCCCGGCGGGCTGCCCAACGACACCGAGGCGAACCCCGCCTACCTGCCGCTCGGCCCGCTCGATTATGGTCGCGTTTTCGAGACCACCCTGCAAGTGCTGGGCGACTACGGCTTCGAAATCGTCGATCCCAACCGCTACGACGGCCGCATCGAGACCGTCCCGCGCACCGCCCCCGGCGTCATCCTGCTCGCCAAGCCCGGCAGCCCCGACCTGCGCGAGCGCTGGCTGTCGACGTATCAATCCTATCGCCACCGCGTCACCGTCATCCTCAACCCGGCCGAGAGCGGCGGCTACTTCGTCGAGGTCGTCGCCCGCAAGGAGCTGGAGGACCTGCCTCGCCCCGTGCGGTCCACGATTGGCGGATCGATCTATCGCAACGACAACAACGTCGACCGCGTCAGCGAGGTCATCGACGAGAACTTCTTCGAGCCGAACTGGATCTACAAGGGCCGCGACGGCGCCCTCGAACGCGAACTGCTCCGCCGGCTGAAGAAAGCGCTGTAGCGATCCTGCAAGACCTCGACGTGGCGTCGCTGCTGGCGGTTCACGCCAGAATGCCGTGCACGACTTCGCCGTGCACGTCGGTGAGGCGGAAGTCTCGGCCGGCGTAGCGGTAGGTGAGCCGCAGGTGGTCGAGGCCGAGCAGGTGCAGGATCGTGGCGTGCAGGTCGTGGATGTGGACCTTGTCGTGCTCGGCGTAGTAGCCGTAGTCGTCGGTGGCGCCGTAGGCGAGGCCGGGGCGGACGCCGGCGCCGGCGAGCCACATCGTGAAGCCCTGCGGGTTGTGGTCGCGGCCGTCGCGCCCCTGCGCGGTCGGGGTGCGGCCGAACTCGCCGCCCCACACCACCAGCGTGTCCTCCATCAAGCCGCGCCTTTTCAAGTCTTGCAGAAGCCCCGCGATCGGCTGGTCGACCTCGAAGGCGTTGCCGGCCACGTCGCGGCGCAGCTGGTCGTGCTGGTCCCACTTGTAGCTGTGCGTCACCTGGATGAAGCGCACGCCGCGCTCGGCGAAGCGGCGCGCCATCAGGCACTGCCGCCCGAAGTTGCGCGTGCGGTCGTGGTCCATGCCGTACAACCGCAGCGTCTCCGGCGTTTCGCGGCTGATGTCCTGCAGCTCCGGGGCGGCGGCCTGCATGCGGAACGCCAGCTCGAACGACGCGATCCGGCTCTCCAGCGCGGCGTCGGGGCCGGTCTGCGCCATGTGCTGTCGGTTCATGTCGCCAAGGAAGTCGAGTTCCATGCGCTGCACGCCGACGGGGGTGGGGCCGTGGATGAACGGGATGGTGGCGCGTTCGGACGAGACGCTGGCGTTGCCGACCGGCGTGCCGTGATAGACCGCCGGCAGGAAGGCGGAGGCATAGTTGTTGACGCCGCCGTGGGTGAGGGTGGGGCAGATGGTGATGAAGCCGGGGAGGTTCTGGTTCTCGGTCCCCAGGCCGTAGGTGATCCACGAGCCCATGCTGGGTCGGACGAAGGTGTCGCTGCCGGTGTGGAGTTCGAGCAAGGCGCCGCCGTGGCGCGAGTTCGAGCCGTGCATGGAGCGGATGACGCACAGGTCGTCGACGCAGCGGGCGACGTGGGGGAAGACCTCGCTGACCCATTGGCCGCTCTGGCCGTGGCGGGCGAAGCGGAACGGCGACCGGAGCAGGCTGCCGGTTTCGCTCGACACGACGCGCGGCCGGGCGAACGGGAGCGGCCTGCCGTCGTCGCGCTGCAGCAGCGGCTTGTAGTCGAACGTGTCGACCTGCGAAGGCCCGCCGTGCATGAACAGGAAGATCACCCGCTTCGCCTTGGCCGCGTGGTGCGGCGCCCTCGGCGCCAGCGGGCTCGCCGGCGCCGTCTGCGCCTGCGACTCCGACATCAGCCCCGCGAAGGCGAGGTTCGCGAACCCCAGGGCGCTCGATTGCAGCATCTGTCGTCGGCTCAGCATGGGTGGCCTCGGGGGGAGCGGTGGTCAATCCTCATGATTGCATAATCTGGCGGGAGAGGGAACCCGCGTGCTCCCTTCTCCCCGTAAGGAGGGGAGGGATGCCCACCTCTTGCCGATACCGCGAATTCATCGAGCGTTTTTTGTTTCGTCACTTCATCGCGTCGGCGACGTGCTTCTCCATCTGCTGGAGGTTCGTCGGGAAGCGGCGGAGGATCGTTTGCAAACGCTCGTACGTCGAGCCGCCGGTCGCGGGCCACTGGATCAGCCACTCGGTCATCGGGCCGGAGACGTGCTGCGTGACCATCGCCTGCTGCCTGGCGCGGGCCTGCTCGCGGTGCGAGTCGACGTAGCTCTTGCCCATCAGCTCGACGAGCATGTGGACCACCGACGACGCCAGCGGGACGAGCAGCAAGTCGAAGACGTTGATGCCGCCTGCGACGACGGTGCCGATGATCGAGCCGACCTCGATGGCGAACTTCGTGCCGCGCAGCGAGTTGAGGACGGCCGGGTTCTTCTCGATGTCCTCGTAGATGCTGCGGGCGGTGCGGTCGACCTCGTCGGTCATGCTGAGCTGGAAGCCGCGGAAGGCCTGGTCGAAGCGTTCACGGGCCTGCTCGCCGAGGCCGCTGGCGAAGCCCTTGTTGACGTGCTTCCACACGGGGTGCGTGTCGGCCTTGCGGGCGGCCTCCTTGCGGAGATGGTCGAGCCACCCCGCCAGCGCCGCCTCCATCACCGGCTTCTCCGGCATCGCTGAGGCTTCGGGACGCGTCATGGTGCGGTTGAACAACCCCTTCAACAGCCGGTACGGCGTGCGCAGCACGTAGAGCGCGGTGCTGAGGATCTTGCCGACGCCGGGCAGTTCCAACAGTTCGAGCAGCTTGACCATCGCCTCGTCGAAACGGCGGAAGCGCTCGGCGGTCAGGAACTCGCGGCGGTAGCGGCCGTCGAAGTCGGCCTGGCCTTCCTGCACCAGGTTGCGCCAGCCTTCGAGCGCTTGCAGGTCGCCGCGCGCCACGCCGAGCAGTTCGTTCTGCCGCGACGACAGGAAGTGGAGCGCCGCCTTCACGCTGCGCTGGCGCGAAAGATTGATCGGCTCGCCGAGGACCGACACCTGGTTGACGAGCGGGATGCGGTGCGGGCCGGCGTTCCTCACCGGGTCGGCCAATTGTTCATGAGTGAGCTGCGGGATCGTCAGGCAGACGGCGGAGGTGGCCGGCATGCGCGACAGCACCTCCTTCTGGAAGTGGGCGACGAACGCCGGCGCGTCGGCCGGCTTCATCTTCACCAGGCACACGACGACCGTCTTGCCCGCCTCCAGCAGCATCTTCAGGAAGTCGGTCGGCACCGCGTCGTTGTAGCGCTCGTCGGAGGCGACGTAGACGAGCACGTCGGCCAGGCCGCACACCTCGATGAGCCGGGAGATGTAATTGGTCGCGCCCCAGGCGGTCATGTCGGGGCAGTCCCAGACGACGTACTTGTCGAGGATGCTGAAAGTCCCCGGCTCGACGCCGACGCGGCGAACCTGGTACACGTCGGCGTCGAGACTGGCCGACTCCGGCTTGCTGAGGCGCTGGAGCGGGCCGAGGAAGCCGAGGCTGGACGGCATCGGGTTGGTGATGACGTCGCCGGCGTAGGCGATGGGGTGGCGCGTGAAGCCGGCCTGCGGGTTCGACTCCGCCAAGATCGCGCCGACCAGCATGTTGGAGACGGTGCTCTTGCCCGCACCGGCGCCGCCGACCACGGCGACATGGAGCGGCAGCGGCGACTGCCCTTCGAGGAACGGCGTGACGACGTTGCGGACCACCGCCGCCGCCAGCCGCAGCCGCGCCGCCTGCGCGTCGTGGTCCGGCTGCTTGCGGACGTGCTCCTCCAGCCACGACAGGTCGTCGCCGATCTGGCTGGTCAGGCTGCGTATCCCGGCTTGATCGGCCATGCCACGTCCTTCATTGCGAGGGGAGATGTGCGAGCTTCAACACGAACGGCAATTCCACCAGCCCGCTTACGCAGGCCGTTCGCCTGATCGAATAAAGAATGCGATGGACCCATTCATCTTCATGTTCAGGCGAACGGCCTGCGTAAGCGGGCTGGTGGAACCATGCGACACCCGAATCCAACGACCTTCACCCTCAGTTCCCCCGATCCAAGCGAAACGCGTCGAGGGGAAGCGACAACGGCTGGCCGCGCATCATCTCGCTGAGCAACACCGCGCTCCCGATCGAAAGCTGGATGCCGGAGCGGAAATGCCCCGCCCCGACGAAGACGTTGTCCAGCGACGGCACGCGGCCCAGGTACGGGTTGCCGTCGGGACTGCCGGGCCGCAAGCCCGCCCAGCTTTGCTCCACGGTCGCGTCGGCCAAGGCGGGGACCATGCGGACGGCCAGGTCGATCAGGTCGCGAATCGCTTGCGGCGTGGTTGCCTTCACGAAGCCGACGCGCTCCTCGGTCGAGCCTGCCAGCACCCGGCCATCGCTGCGCGGCACCAGGTAGCGCGACCCGTAAATCAGCACGTGGCGGAACAGCGGACGGCCCGGATTCAACAGCACGATTTGACCACGCACCGGCTCGATCCGCAATCGGCAACCGAGCGGTTTCAGCAATTCATCGGTCCACGCCCCCGCAGCAACAAGAAACTGATGAGCTTCGACGCGCCCTTCGCTCGTCTCGACCGCGACGGCCCGGCTTCCCTGTACTTCGATGCGGCCCACGTCGATCTTTTCGCGCAGTTCGATTTTGCCCGTCCGTCGGCACGCGGCGATGAGCGCCCGCAGGTGCCAGGGATTGCGGAGCTGGGCCAGGCTGGCGATGCGCGTCGCGGGGCCAAGATCGTTTGCGAGGGCGGGTTCGAGGCGCTGCATCGCTTCGTGCGTCAGCGCCTCGACCGGCACGCCGTCGCCGCGCCACTCGAACGCGTCGACTTCGTCGTGGTGGCCGGCGAATTCGAGGCCGCCGCACGCGAGATGGCCGTTGTCGATGCCGGTCTCTTCGCGCAGCTGTTGCGAGAAGTGCGCGAACCTCGGCACGCTGAGAGCGCGGAGCCGGTCGAAAGGGTGCGTGGCGGTGGCGGGATCGCTGGGGGGGAGGATGCCGGCGCCGGCCCAGGACGCCTCCATGCCGAGCGCGGCGCGGTCGAGGAGCAGCACGCGGACGCCGTCCCGCGCGAGGAAATACGCCGTGGTGAGGCCGATGACGCCGCCGCCGAGAATGACCACTTCCGCCTTCATACGGGAAGTTATAGCAATGATCCCATCCCCCCGCAGCCCGGCGCGGCGACGGGGGGCGATTCTCCGCGCACGAGGAAACAAGGAGCCTGACATGGCGGGATGGAAGCTGGAAGTCGACCTGGGGCAGTCGAAGCTCTTCAAGATCGCGAAGCGGGTGGCGAAGGACGAGGGCTTCCACGTCGTCGAGGTCGACGACTACCACTTCGAGGCCAAGCGAGGCAGCCTGCCGTTGAGCATCTTCCTGAGCGCCTGGGTCGCCTACTGCGACTTCAAGGTCGAGGTGGAGGCGTTCGACGACGCGACCGACCTGGTGCTGACGCGCAACAACCCGTGGTGGACCGGCCTGATCGGCATCTCGCGCTGCAAGAGCTGGGCCAAGCACCTCGTCGACGAGATCGCCAAGGAGGTCGAGGAGGAGGAGGGCGCCGTTCTCGACCAGCAGGAAGTGAAATGATTCAGCGCGACGTTTAGCCGCGACGCGCAGCGGAGCGCGGGCGCCACGCGGAGACTCATTCATCCTCCGGCGCCAGCGGCACGAGGGGCAGCGGCGGTTGGCGGCGCAGCGGCACATTCCACAAACGCACGCCGATATCGTAGCCAGGCGTGAAGAACGGGACGTTGATGTCGATCTTCCCCTGGTCGTCTGCCAGGTCGTGGCTAACACTGTAGACCGTCGCCCCTTCCGTGGTCCGCAGGTAGCGCAGCGGCTTGGCGTCGAACGGATCGAGCGGCGCCGCGTCGAGCAGCTTCGCTTCCACGAGGTCGTCGAGCGACGCCGGCCAGTCCTTGTGCTTCAGCCGATAGCGCTCGCACGCCAGCGCAGTGTAAGCGCAGCGCAGGATCGCATGGCGGCGCACCTCGATATGGGCCATTCGTTTCCTGGCAGGAGTGAACTGGCCCGTGAAGTAGCTGGCGTGCGCGGAGAACTCCTTCTCCCGCGCCTCGAATCGGGGCATCAGCTCGTGCAGTGGCGCCTTGCCCTCTTCGATGGTATGCGTCATTTCGCGCAGCAGGTCCGCGTGCCCCTGGGCCACGTCGTGCGGCACCTTCTCACGCAGCCATTCGACGAAGCTCGTCTTCCCCTTGGCGGGGGCCCCGCGCAGCTTGTTCCGATCCGTCGTCCCCTTCTGGATCGACTTGCAAAGCTCATGGATCACGGCCCGTTCGCCTCGCAGCGCTGCTGGAAACCGATGCTCCTGGTCCTCCGCGTAGAACTCCGCCTGCAATTTCTCCAGGGCCGGTTCGCTTGCCTCGCCCTGGGCGAGCGCGCGTTCCACGCCGTCACAGGCGATCCATTTGATGGAGCATCGCACCAGGTGCGAGACCAGCATAGGCTCGTCGCCCACGGAGCGGTTGCAGTTCAGGATCCCCAACACCGAATCGAGGGCGGCGTCGATCTTCCCCTCGTGGGCGAGCAGGAACGCGTCGTGCATCAGCAGGTTGGTGAACGCTCGGGCGCTCTGGCACTTGATGTCGGTCTCGATGCCGTTCTCGCTGTAATCGATCGGGAAACGGCCCCTCGGCATGTCCTTCAGCTTGCGTGCTTCGTGCAGCGCCGGGCCGAGCTTCGCGAAATGCTTCTGGAGATACCGGACTTGCTGCGCGTTCAACTGAACAGGCGGCGGCCTCTCGACGCTGTGAAAAATCTTTCCGTAGGGGCCGATGCCGCTTTCGACCTCGACGCGGCCCGCCTTCTTTACCAACGCGAGCATGAACAACGCCGAGTTCTCGTGGTCGGGCACCGCCGCGCGGCGTTCTTCGATCTCGGCGAGCCGCCAGTGCGGGTCGGTGGCGTCGAGTTCCGCGACGATGGCCGCCAGGCGCCAGTGCGGCGAGACGACGATCCACAAGGCGGCCAGCAGCGCGACCAACAGAAGCAAGACGCTGCCCACGATGACGCGGCGATTCCAGCGGCGTTTCACGGGGGGCAGCGCATCGTCGGTCGTCATGGGCGATTTCCAAGGTTCCCGTTTAGCCGCTCGCCTACGGCGAGCGCGGACATGATCCCACGCGGCATCCGAATTTAACGCCGCGCGGCGCCGTGTCCG
>JAYSSW010000390.1:0-1903 GCA_043720335.1 Planctomycetia bacterium | reverse complement strand
ACGGCCGCAAAGGAAGCGTCTCCCGTACGACGATGCGAAGCGAGTCGCGGCTCTCGCTGCGCGAGTCGCCGTTCCCCTGGCTCCACACCGTCGCGCGGTTTTCCTCGCTCGCGCTTCGGGCTCAGGGCGGAGAAGCGCGAAGCGAACCTTGAACGCCGCGGTGCGGCGGGACCACGGGAAGGAACAGTCGGGAAGAAGGCAGTTCCTTGAGAGGAAAATCCCCCCTTCGCTTGGCGCTCAGGCTCGGACGAGCCATGCGTCGCCGATTCGCGGCATCGTCCTCGCGTGACAATTCCGTCAGGCGCCGCCCCGCGTTCCGACACGGGATTGACAACCCCGTCCGCCGACGCTATCTCCCTGCCCGAATGCGAGCCGATCTTGGGGGATCGGCTGCATCCTGGGGGGGAAGCAGATGCGGACCTTGCACCGATGCGGCGCGGCTTGGCTCGGCGCGGGCGCCTTCAGCGTCTGCGCCTGGGCGCTGACCGGCTGCCATGCCCCGCAGAGCTACGATCCGGCCACGCTGCCGATCTTCCTGCGCGAGGAGACAACCAATCGCGTCCCCAACGTCGTGTTGGGCGACATCGTGCCGGCCGCGTCGCCGCAGGAACGCACGCCAGCGGTCACGCTCGCTGTCGCCGTGCAGGCCTGCGTGCGCAGCAACCTACGCGTCCGCGCCGGCGTCGAGAAGGTTCAGCTCGCCCGCGCCGACTTCATCACCGACTCGACGATTCCCAACCCGCAGCTCTTCGCCGACGCCCAACTCCTGCCGCTGCAGCAGTCCAACCTCGAGAACCAGACCGGCCCGACGCAGTACGACGCGATCCTCACCGTCCCGGTCGACTGGTGGCTGTTCGGCAAGCGCGTCGCCGCGATGGAGGCGGCCCGGCTGAACGTCGACGTCGCCAGCGCCGGCTTCGCCGACCTCATCCGCCGCCAGGTCCTCGACACCGTCGTCGCCTTCTACGACGTGCTCGAGACGCGCGAGCTGGCCAAGCTGGCCGAGGAGACGACGCAGGAGTTCCAGCGCATCCGCGACATCACCGAGAAGCAGGTGAAGCTCGGCGGAGCGGGGGCCATCGTGCTCGACCGCGCCAAGCTCGCCCTGTATGACGCCGAGCGCGACGCCAGGCTCCGGCGCGAAGCCGT
Organism: Planctomycetia bacterium; assembly: GCA_043720335.1. Classification (GTDB taxonomy): domain Bacteria; phylum Planctomycetota; class Planctomycetia; order Gemmatales; family Gemmataceae; genus JAYSSW01. The sequence goes on along the minus strand of JAYSSW010000390.1, from coordinate 754 downwards.
CGCCGCCGCCAAGGCGAAGCTGAGGCCGCTCATCGGCAGGAGCGCCGCCGAGGAGGACTTCGAGGTCGATGGCGCCTTGGCCGTGAACGCGGTCGCGCCCGCGCCGACGCTCTCCGAAGCCCTGGCGCTGGCCGAGCAGCACCGCCCGGATCTCGCCTCCGACCGCTTCTCCGTGTCGCAGTCGCAGGCGGCCATCGAGCGCGAGAAGCGCAAAGCCAGGCCGCTGGTCTCGCTTTCGCCCGGCTACACCTACCAGGACCAGCGCCGCGTCAACGGCTTCCGCAACGCCTCGCTCCTCGACATCGGCGTGACGATGAGCCTGCCGACCACCGACCGCAACCAGGGGGGCATCGCCAAGGCCGAAGCGGCCTTCCGTGAAAGGCAGCTCCTGCTGCAGGCCGACCTCGCCGACGTTCGCGCCGAGGTGGAGACCGCGCTGGCCGCGTACCGCCGCGTGACCGAGAACCTGCAGCGCGAAACCGCTGGCTCGCTGGAGACCGCGATGAGCCTGCGCGACAAGACTGAGGCGGCCTACAAGGTCGGCGGCCGCGACCTGCTCGACGTGATCGACGCGCAGCGGGCCTACCGCGAACGCGTGCAGGCGTCGGTCACCAACCAGGCCGATTACTGGCGGGCGCTCTACCGTCTCAACGCGTCGGTCGGCCTGCGGGCCTTCACGCCCACGGGACCGCTGCCGCTGCCCCCGGCCCAGCTGCCCGAGATGAAGAAGGCGCCGTAGCAGATCAACTTCCTC
>JAYSSW010000389.1:0-4208 GCA_043720335.1 Planctomycetia bacterium | reverse complement strand
AAGGCCGCAGCCCGCTGGAATACCTGCGCAGCGCCGTGGAGGCCCGCCGCGCCGGGCTGCCGTGCCCCGCCATGCTCGCGCAGCGGTGAACGGTTACGTTTTGTGATGCACAACGAAAAAGTTGAATTCAACCAAATCCGATCCCTGCGCCAATGAACGGACCTTGATTTTTAGTGTTTCGCCCTTCTTTTGCATTTCGCAGAATTTTTTCTGATCTTTGATTGTCAGCAATAACCCTCGATAGTAGTCGCCTTTTCGCTCACTAAAAACCATTCGCTGAAAATCATTGAACTTGATTTTTTGGCCGTGTTGCCACTCAACTTCCGCAAAGAGGTCTTTCGCCGACAGACCATTTCCGACCGTCCAAGAAAACTTGAGCAAACTGATCTTCATAAAGACTCTTTCGTGCAAAATGCCAGATCCACACTGCTACGAATGGCAATTACAACGAAGTGTACGCGACCGCGCAAAAAATGCAAGAAAAAAAGTTCACCGTCTTTTGTACATATGTATAGTAACACGGCGAGATGCAAATTGCAACTCCAAATGGCTCGGAATTTTCAATGGTTTCCTTGACGCTATGTCATGGCCAAACGACTACGCTTTTGCCTCGACTGCAGGTTTCTAAGAGATCTCTCTGCGTTTTCCTCTGCGACTCTGCGTCTCTGCGGTTCGTTCTCCCTGCCGTCACCGCCGCAGGGCGCGGGTCACGCGGGTGTTGCTGCGGTAGGACCAGACCTCGGCGCCGGCGCGGTCGTACTCGACGGCGCCGGTCGCGGGGTTCATCGACGTGACGATCGTGTTGCCGCTGGGCAGCCTGACCGCAGCGACAGGTTTGTCGCACGCCACCTCCCACACCGCCTTGCCGTTGCCGTCGTACTCCACCACCTTGTCCTCCAGGTTGTGCGGCACCAGCGTTCGGCCGTTCGGCAGCATGTGGACGCGGCCCCCGAACAGCCGCATCCCCAGGTTCACCTGGAAGCTGTGCAGCTCCTTGCCCGTGGCGTCAAGGCGCACCACGCGGGCGTCGGCGGTCAGCATGGCGATCTCGCCGCTGGGGAGCTTCATCGCCTTCATGATGGTGCGGCCGTCGCCCGGCATGGTGATGTTCACCGTCTCCTTGTCGTCCTTGTCGTACTCCAGCAGCTGCGAGTCGGTGGCGATGAAGGTGCTGCCGTTGGGCAGGCGCTGGCAGGCGAGCGGGCCGACGACCTGCCTCTGCCATTTGATCTGCCCTTTCAGGTCGCGCTCGCTGACGCGGTTGGCGTGGTACTCGGCGACCAGCAGCCGGTCGTCGCCGATGAGCTGGGCGTCGAGCGGGAAGACGAGGTTGTCCATCTGCCAGCGCGGCTGGTTCTCGGCGTCGAGTTCGACGATGCGCCCCTGGTCGAGCAGCACGACCATCGTGTAGCCGAGCGTCTTGGGCACGTCCTCCAGCTTGGCGAGATCGACCTTGTCCCCCTTGGTCTTCCACCAGGCCTGCCAGGCGTCGCGGCACTTGGCGCGGCTGGCGGGGTCGTTGCCCAGCGCGACGGCGGGGGGCTGCTGGGCGGCGGCGACACGCAGCAGAAAATCCTCCGCCTGCCAGGCGAGGTTGAGCGGCAGGTCGGGGATCGTCGCGATCAGCGTCGGCAGCGCGGTCTTGTCGCGCGCCGTGGCGACCAAAGCCCGCGCCACGCGGAAGCGCACCTGCGCGTCGCGGTCGTCGAGCAGCTTCGTGATCGCTGCTTTCTGCTCCTTCAACGCCACCTTGCACAACGTCTCGCCGGCGACGGCCCGGCGTGCGGCGTGCGCGTCGGTCAGGGCTTCGACCAGCAGCGGGTGCAGCTTGCCGTCGGGCATGCCGAGCTGCGCGAGAAGCTCGCGCGACTCCTCGATGACGGCGTCGTTGTCGGCGAACGGCAGGTACGCCAGCACGACGGCGACCGCCTCCTTCGGCTTGCGGTCGGCCAGCACGCGCACCGCCGCGGCAGGCGCGCCCGGCGGCACGTCGCGCTCGGCGATGCGCTGCAGGCAACGCTCGACACGCCGGGCGATCTCCAGGTCGCTGGCGTCGAGGGCGGCGCGGAGGAACTCGTTGGCGACCGGCCCCTTCGCGACCAGCTCGTTCATGGCGTGCTCGCGGATCCGGTAGCTCGACGAGCCGAGCTGCTTGACCAGTTCGACGACCTGGGGGCGGTCGCGGTCGGCCAGCGTGCGCTTGCGGAAGAACGCGAGCAGGCTGTCGGCGTCGGTCTTCAGGCCGGCCCGTTCGAGGAGCTTCTCCTGCACGACGACCGATCCGGCGCGCGCTGGCGAAGCGGCGACCGCCGCGAGCAGGAGGAGCAGGCCAAGTCCACGCATGAGTCGATTCCTTCCCAGTTTCCGACCCGCGCCGTCTTCGACGGCGGGCTTGACAACGTCAACATGGTTCGACCCCCACCAATCGCTTCGCTCATGGTGGGGCTTGGGGACACTCTCCCTGTCTCCCTCTCTCCTTGTCTCCCTGTCTTTTCTCTGTGTTCTCTGTGCCTCTGTGGTTCAATTCTTGAAGATCATCGTCGCCGGACGCGCCAGGGGCGGCCTTCGGTGGTCCAGCTCGACACTTCGCCGCCCTGCGGGTTGACTTCGACGACGCGGTTTCCGGAGAGCTGGGTGACGAGGGTGTTGCCGTTCTTCAGGCGGATCGCGGAGGTCGGGCGCATGCAGGCGAACTGGGCGTGGACGTTGCCGAGCAGGTCGATCTCGACGACGCGGCCCTCGTTGTAGAGCGGGACGAGGAGCCTGCCGTTGGGAAGGACGTCGATGTTGCCCCCCAGGGTGTAGACCTGGCCGACGCGGAAGTTGCGGACCTCCTTGCCGGACGGGTCGAGGAGGTGGCATTGGCCGGTGGAGAGGATGGCGACCATGTGCCCGTCGCGCAGACGAACCGCTGCGGTAATGCTACCCACTTGCTGGAATCCGGTAAACACGTCCTTGCCGTCGCGGTCGACGATGGTCAGCATCTGCCGGCTGGCGATGAACGTGTCGCCGTTGGGCAGCCGCTGGCAGGCGATCGGCATGTTGATCGCCTTCTCCCAGAGGACGTTCCCCTTCGTGTCGCGCTCGGTGACTCGCTTGTTCAGGTACTCGGCCACCAGCACCCGGTCGCGCGCGACGTACTGGATGTCGAGCGGGTAGCGGATGCCCTCGAACTTCCAGTTGACCTCCCCCTTCGGCGACAGCTCGACGACGACGCCCGACAGCCCCTTCAGCCCGGCCGAGGTGACGAGCGTGATCCCCAGCTCGTCCTGCTTCATCGCCTTGGCCAAGTCGATCTTCGCCTCGTTCCTGGCGTACCAGGCGGTCCAGGCGTCCTTCATCTTCGCCGGCGTCGTGTCGCGCAGCGACATGGCCGGGGCGTCGGCGCCCCCCACGCGCAGCAGGGTTTCGAGGGCCAGGCTCGACGGCTCGCCTTGCAGCTCGGGCAGCAGCGCGATGAGGGCCGGCAGCCCCGTCTTGTGGTGCTTGTCGATCAGCGCCAGCGCGGTCTGGAAGCGGACCTGCACGCTCTTGTCGCTCAGGAACTTCTCGACCTCGTTCACCTCGATGCGGCCCGCGCGGAACAGCGCCTCGGCGACGGCCCCGCGCCGCAGCGAGTTGGCGTCGGCCAGCAGCTTCCGCAGCGGCGCGTCGTCCTTCGCGCTGGCGGCCAGCGTGTTGATCGAAAGCTGCAGCTCCTGGCGGACGGCGTCGTTGATGGCGTAGGGGAGATAGTCGAGCAGCGCGGTCAAACCGCCCTCGGCCTTCTGCTGGGCGAGCACGCGGGCGGCGGCCATCATGACATGGGTGTCGTAGTCGGCGGGGTAGTGGTCGAGGCACTGCCCGACGCGGCGGCGCGTCTCCACGTCGAGGTCGTAGTTCAGCAGCGCCTGCCGCAGCAGCGGGCGGACGACCGGCCCCATGTCGACGAGCGCGTGCGCCGCCTTGGCCCGCTCCGCCGACGAGCGCGACCCGAGATTTTTCAGTTCGACGTGGTAGGCGGCGATGGCGTCCGGCGTGGGGATCGCCTTCTTGACGAAAGTGACCAGCTCGCCGCCGGCGACGCCGACGCCGCGGTTGCGCAGGTAGTTGAGGTCGAACGACGAGTCGCCCGTCCCCTGCGCGAGCAGGGGGAGGGCGGCCAGCCAAGCAGCGACGACGAGGACCAATCGCATCAGGCGCTCCCGCGTTGGAAGGCACGTCGTTTA
>JAYSSW010000388.1:0-4208 GCA_043720335.1 Planctomycetia bacterium | reverse complement strand
GGGTGCGACCGGGGGCCCCCCCCCCCCACGGCGCGGTAGGCGGCGACCTCGTCGCGGGCGCCGACGAAGACGGTGTCGCCTGCGACGATCAGTTCGCTGGCGTGCGGGTGCGTGGCCCACCAGCGGTTGACCTGCGTCTTGCGGTTGAAGGCGAGGAGCGAATGGTCGTCGAGCAGCCAGGCGGTGTCACCGCGCACCGCTACGCTGTTGCCTCGCTGGAACGAAACCGCCTTCGCCTTCTTGAGCATGGTGGAGGTGGTGATGGTCCCCTTCTTGTTGCCTGGGCCGAGGATGACGTTGTCGTCCTCGGTCAACAAAGCAAAGCAGCCGCCGGTGCCTTCCAACAAACCTTGCGGCTTGCCATCGGCGCGGTCGAACGACAGCGGGGCGATGCGGCCCTGCGGGATGATGAGCTTCTTCGCCGACGCCAGCATCGCCCCTTCGAGCGTCATGCCGGTCAGTTCGCGGACGTAGCGGTTCGGTCCCTTCGGCTCGCCCGTCTTGGCGTCGACGGCGCAGAAGTACGACGGCTTCCACGGAAACAATGAGGCTGCGTAGTACGCGGTGTCGTCGATGACGATGACGCCGGTGCGGACGGGCCAGAACGAGATCAGCCGACCCTGGTGCAGAACCAGCGAAGGGTCGGCACTGGCGCGATGTTTCCAGACGAGCGCGCCATCGGCGGCGCGGACGCAGTAGGCGTGTCCGTCGTCGGAGCCGAAGTGCAGCCGGCCATCTTCATACGTTGGAGCGATGCGGATCGGGCCTTGCGTGGCGAAGCGCCAGCGGATTTTGCCGGTGCTGGCGTCGAGGCAGTAGAGCGTGTCGTCGACGGAGGAGCCGAAGTAAACGGCGTCGCCGACGGCGATGGGGTGGAAGACCGGGTCATAGTTGCGCATTGAGCGCAGGTCTTTGATGGCGTTGTAGGCGTCCCAGCGGGCGGGGCCGGGCCAGGCGGGGCGCGGCGGCTGCGGCGAGGCGTGCATCCAGGCCTGCTTCAGCGTAAGCGGGTCGATGGCGTCGGCCGTCGCGCCGTTGCGGAACAGGTTGCCCCGGTGGGTCGGCCAGTCGTCGGCGTGCGATGGCGATGCGAACGCCAGGCCCGCGATCAGCACGGCAGCGCGAAGCAGCGAAGGAGATGCAGGCATGCGGTTCATCCCAGGGGAAGCGGTTTCGCTCATTGTCGCCGGGAAGCTGTTAAAAGCAAAAGGCAAAAGGCGAAAGGCACTAACCGCAGAGACGTAGAGACGCGGAGGAAAAGGCAGAGAAGGGGAGAGAGGGAGACAGGGAATGGATCCACCGTTTCAAGCCCGCTGCCGTTAGGCGGCGGGGTCGATGCGTGCGTTGACCCCGCCGTCTAACGACGGCGGGCTTGATAGTGTCGATGAATTTCTCTCCCTGTCTTTCCCTGCCTTTCCTCTGCGTCTCTGCGTCTCTGCGGTTAGTGCTTTTGACCCGCGCTCTGGTTGTACATGAAGTAGTTGTCCCAGGCGTGGTCGAGGGCTTCGAGGGCCTTGTCGATGGGGACGGCGACGTAGCGGTCGCCGTTCCTTGTGACGAGCTTCAGGCGTTCGAGCTTGGCGAGTGCGTCGTCGATCTCGAAGTCGACCTTGAGGTTGGCGAGGCGTTCGAGGTCCATCTCGACGTAGTCGTCGAGGTCCTTGGCGCGCCAGCCGCTCGCGCCGGCGTGGCGCCAGAGGCAGTAGTAGGCGAGCAGGGCTTCGCGGCACTCCTGCTCCTCGGCTTCGTCGAGGAGGTGGGAGATGACGCCGAGGTTGTTGCCCAGGGTCTGGAAGTAGAGGCTCTGGTGCAGGCGGAGGTTGACGATGTTGCGCGTGCTCTGGTAGCCGTAGTACTGCTTGTAACCGTAGCCGGCGAGGGCGAGGAAAGGCCCCATGACGAGGTTGACGCCGAACTCGACGACGTTGACGGCGAGGGTGAGGAGCTGCGGAACCATGGTGTAGAGGAGCCAGACGCCGCTGCCGAGGAGCGAGCCGCCCAGCTTCAAGCGCTGGAAGCTCGGCATGCGGATGCGGGCGCCGGGCAGCAGCATCTCGAGGTCGGCCTTGGGAATGTCCTTGAACAGCTTGAGGAAGACCGCCCTGGTGTCGATCTCGGCGGGCCAGCGCTTGCTCGGCTTCAGCTTGGCGAGGATGACGAGGCGCTGGTAGACCGCGACGCGTTTCTCCTCCTGCTTCCAGAATTTCCACCAGTGCTTGAGGTAGCGGACGCCCATCACGTCGCCGCGCGCGTAGATCTCGATGCGCTCGAAGAGGGACATGTCGACGTCCATGTTGATCCCCCAGTCGCTCACTTCCTCCAGCGCCTTCTTCATGTCGCTATCGGTGAGGTGCTTGAAGTTGGCCTTGTCCATCAGGTGCGTGAAGCGGCGGAACAGCTCGTCGAGCTGGCCTTCGCGCTTGTCGTCGGCCAGCTTCCTGATCGGCTTCACGGCCGTGTCGGGGTCGAAGTGGGAATACTCGTCCTTGAGGGCTTCGAGCAGCTGGAAGTACTCGAAGTGGAAGGTGGCCGAGACGAGCGTGGCGAACGCGCGGAACTGCTTCGCCGCCTCGCGGTCGACGCCCCGGTCGTCGCAGAGCAGGTCGACGAGGTCGGTCTTGCGCAGCGGGATGTAGTGTTCGCGGTTGTCGTACTCGGCCATGGCGGGCGTTCCTGGTTGGTCGCGGGGGAGGACTCCACCTCTACATTCGGAGCAGACCGTCCGGCATTCAAGATAGGGCCGCTGCATGGCGGCTGCAAGCGATGGCGACGGGCGGTGAAAGCCCAGGGACAGCTGTCCCTGGGTATGCACTTCCCAGGGACGGCTGTCCCTGGGCTTTCGATGCTTCAATGATTTCCGACGTGGGGTGCGCGCCGCGCATGCGAAAAGGCCGGCCCCTGTCACGGGGCCGGCCTTGGCTGCGTTGGATTCCGTCGCGGACTAGGGTCGCGGGATCGCCGGGAGGTTGCCGAGGTAGATCTGCTCCTCCTCCTCGTTGATGATGATGCGCGGGGTCACCATGATCATCAGGCTCTGGGCTTCACGTCCATAGCCGACGTTCTTGAACAAACGGCTGATGTACGGGATCTTGCTCAGGATCGGCGGGCCGAACTCGCTGCGGGCTTCCGACAGCGTCTTGAGGCCGCCGAGCAGCACCGTGCCGCCGTCGGGCACGTTGACGGTGGTGTTCACGCTGATGCTGTCGAAGGTCGGCTGCTGGAAGAACATCGTGAAGATCGTCGGCGTGCCCACCTGCGTCGAGCCGGTCCCCGGGCCCTCGACGATGTTCGGGATCGGGATCTGGATCGGGATCAAGGGCACCGCCGCGTTCGGCAGGGCGGTGATCTGCGGGTTCATGTTCAGGCGGACGAAGCGGCGGTCGGCGGACACCACCGGCGTCACCTGCAGGTTCAGGCCGATCGGGAACGGCTGGTTCTGCGGCACGAACATCGTCTGGCCGTTCACCGGGATGGCCTGCACGCCGATCAGGAAGAACTGCTGCTGCTGCACCTGGATCGTCGCGGTCTGGCCGTTGAACACCGTCACCTTGGGCGCCTGCATCACGTTGACGCGGCGGTCGCCCTGGGCGGCTTCGAGCAGCATGAACACCTGCACGTCGCTGAGGAACGCCAATCCGAGCGAAAGCCCGCCGTCGGCGCCGAGCGTGCCCGGGTAGCCGCCGAACGGCGGCGTGGCGAACGCGAAGCTGCTGTTCTTGATCGGCACGTTCAGGTCGGGCGTCAGCGTGCCAGCGGGAGTGAGACCTGTCACCGCGTTCACGTTCTGCAGGTTGCGGTTCACGAACCCGAACGGGGCGAAGTTGCTGTTCACCAGGTTCGGCTCTCCCCGGGACGTGTTCGTCCGCAGGTTGATGTCGAAGTCGACGCCGATCCGCTCGAAGAACGACTCGGCCACGGTCACGATGCGCATCTCGATGGCGACCTCGAGGTCCTGCAGGCGGCGCAGGGCGGCCAGCAGCTGGACGATCTCCTCCTGCACCTCCTGGGTCTGGTTGACGACCAGGGCCATGCCGAGCGGGTAGTACTGGATGCGGCCCGGTCCGCCGAGCTGCTCCCACGAGTCCTTGGAGACGATGTTCTGGATCAGCCCCATGAGCTGCTCCTCCATCGTCTGGCCGGGACGGCGCGGCGAGTGGGTCTGCGTGGAGGGCGCCCCGCCCTGGTTCCCGGCGCCGGTCCCGAAGGCC
>JAYSSW010000387.1:0-4209 GCA_043720335.1 Planctomycetia bacterium | reverse complement strand
CGCCGACCCCGCCGCCTCAGACGGCAGCGGGCTTGATACCACACTTCACCGCGCCAGCGACTTGTCGCTGAGCGGGAACGGCGACCACACCTCGGCGGGGTGGAAGTTGGCGCTGAGGTCGTACACGTCGTCGTAGAAGAGGTCGCGCGGGTAGATCGAGTTGGCGAAGTGCTTCGTCGGGTCGAACAGGCCGACGTGGGTGTTGCCGGCCACCACAAGTTCGGCGCACAGCCAGCGGTCACGGTTGGCGTAGGTCTTGCCGAAGTACTGGCGGGTCAGCGGGGTGCGCGAGCGGAACGGCGTCGCTTGCAGCAGCAGCCGCCAGAAGGCGTAGCGCTTGCCTTCCTGCTGCATCGACCAAGCGGTGTGGACCGCTTCCTGATCCTTGGTCAACGGCGTCTTCACCCGGCGGATGTGGACCGTCCCCTTGAAGTTTTCCAGGCGCGGCTTGATCTCCATGACCCGGCACCACTGCGTGTCGTCCGGCCCCGACTCCAGGAACGCGCACTGCCCGTCGGGCTTGCGGAACACCAGCCCGGAGTGGTACGGCGCGTCGGAGCCGACCAGCTTGTAGAGCAGGCCCCATTTCTTGCTGTGGTCGTTGAAGAAGACCATGTCGCCCGGGTTCGGCTCGTAAGCGATCGAGCGGATCGACACCTTGCCCCCCTCGGCGACGAAGGGTTGGATCAGGTACGATCCGGGTTCGTCGTCCGCCGCCGCGAAGCCGATGAACACCGCCACAACGACCAACGCGAGAGCCATCCGCTGCATGGTGGTCAATCTCCGTGAACAACCGAACCGGCGAGGAGCCGTCTCCGCTTCGGGTTGTTTCGGCCACCGCGGCAAGCGGCAATGACCCAAGCCAGGCGCGTCGGGTGCGTTGTATCGGACGAGACCGGCGCGGAACTGGCAAAGGCGGCAAAGTCGGACGTGGGCCTTGCCGCCGTCACTTCGCGAAGTGGAAGCGGTGCACGACGACCTCCTGGGGTTGGCCGCTCGCGGGGGGCTGCCCTTGGAACAGCCACAGGTTGGCGCGGGCGCGCTCACGGCCCGGCGCAGGCACGCTGGCGCCCTTGAACGACCAGCGCTCCAGCACCTTGCCGTTGGCGCCGGAGCAGATCGCGTACACCGATCCCGCACGCCATTCGACGGTGACCGCGAACCGGCTGCCTCCCGCAAGATTGAAACGCTCGATGTTCGGCGCGTTGTCGTTGGTGTAGGGCTGGACCACGAACTGCGCGTTCTTGTTCTTGGCGACCCCCCAGCGCGACAACTCGAAGTCGATCTCCTTGTCGGGCACGCCCCGGGCGTTGGCGCTATAGGCGTAGGTGAACAGGCCCAGCACGGCGTTCACGTCGAACGTGGCGAGGTTGGCGGAGAAGTCCCAGGTGTAGACGCCGTAGCCGAGCGACTGGTTGAGCATCATCTCGGCACAGGCCCACTGCTTGCCGACCTTGGCGATCTTGAGGTGCATGCCTTGCTTGTCGATCCAGAGGTGGGCGGGATCGTCGGACCAGAGGTTGGGTCCGGGGCTTTGGCCCGCGCCCTTGTGGCCGGCGGCCCAGTAGTAGCCGGAGAACGAAAAGACCACGTCGCGGAAGACCGGGACCGCCGACGATGAAGGCAGGTCGGGCAGCTTGGCGAGCGGCCCGGGGGCGATCTGGTGCGCCGCCGCCTTGTTCCGGGCGACGAGGACGCGGACGACGAACAGCGTTCCTCGCGGCGTGGTTTTCGGGTCGCCGAAGTAGGAGACGCTGCTGAACTCATGGTTGACCACCGACTGGACTGCGGGCTGCGCGTACCAGGTCCCTTCGGGCGACTGCACGACCACGACCGGCCAGCCCGCTACACTCAGCCTGCCCGACACTTTCTGCTGCTGCGCCACCGCCGACTTCGCCGCCGGCGTGAGCAGCGACGCGGCGACCGGCTGGGCGAACGCGGCGGACGATCCAAGAAGAGCGACGAGGACCGACAGGATCAACGATTTCATGGAAGCGGCCTCCAGAAGCGAAATCGAAGCGGAGAGCTGTAGCGGTTTTGTACGAACCTTGATGTGGAGGAGTGAGTGGAAGCGCCAAGCCCCACCATGAGCAACGCGCTTGGTGGGGGCCGAAGCGTGCGACCACGCACCCCCACCAAGCGCGCTGCTCATGGTGGGGCTTGCGTATTGGTGCTGTTTTCGACACGGGAGGTCGCCCCCTACCGCCCCAGCTGCGAATTCAGCGTCAGGGCCAGGCCGTCGCGGAACGGGACCTTCGGGACGTAGCCGAGGTCTTCGCGGATGCGGGCGATGTTGGCTTCGGAGTGGCGGATGTCGCCGTCGCGGGCCGGGGCGAGGGTCGGCTGGATGTCGGTGCCCAGCAGGGCGTTGACGTGGGCGACGAGGTCGAGGACGGTGATGCTGCCGCCGCAGCCGACGTTGTAGACGTTGCCCGACACGCCCGGAGTTGTGGCCGCGAGAATTAGAGCCTGCACGACGTTGTCGATGTAGACGAAGTCGCGCGACTGCAGGCCGTCGCCGTAGATGTTGGGGCTTTTCCCCTGGCTCATGGCGGCGATGAACAGGGCGATGACGCCGGAGTAGGGGCTTTTGGCGTCCTGCCTGGGGCCGAACACGTTGAAGAAGCGCAGCCGCACCGTCTCCAGGCCGTAGACCGCGCTGAAGCAGCTGCAGTAGTGCTCGCTCGACAGCTTGGCGGCGGCGTAGGGGGAGAGCGGGATGAGCGGGTCGGTCTCGACACGCTGGTTGCCGGGCTGGTCGCCGTAGGCGGCGCTGCTGCTGGCGAGGACGAGCCGTTTGACGCCCGCTTTCCGGGCGGCGTCGAGGACGCGCACGGTGCCGGTCGCGGTGACTTCGTGCGAAGTGGTCGGATCCTCGACGCTCTTCGTCACCGACGGGATCGCCGCCAGATGGAAGATGGTGTCGCAGCCCGCGACGGCAGCCTGCACGTCGTCGACGTTGGCGACGCTGCCGTGCCGGAAACCGACGCGGTCGGCGAGATCGGCGAGGTTGTCGCGCTTGCCGCTGCTGAGGTCGTCGAGGACGCGGACGGAACACCCCTTGGCAACGAGTGCATACGCCAGGTGCGAGCCGATGAAGCCGGCGCCGCCGGTGACCAGACAATTTCTCATGAAAGACCTCGCGGATGGTTGCAAAGGGGCGCATTCATGTTCTATGATTCAGCGTAGAGGTGCTCGATCCGGAGGAAACGCTGCTCCCCGCCCGCCCCCAGCAACCCAGCCGGTTGCATTCCTTCCCCACCTGTGTCTCTCCACCATGAAATCGTTCACCAAGAACGCGATCTGTGCCGCCTACAAGTACACCGGCGCCATGCACGCGCAGGAGCGGCTGGCCCACTGGTCGGGCCGCCGTTTCCTCTCCGTGCTGCTGTTCCACCGCGTGACCGACGCGATCCCGCCCGACGGGCTGACCGTCGGCGTGGAATGGTTCCGCAACTTCTGCCGGCTGATGCGCGACCGCTTTCATGTGGTGACGCTGCCCGAAGCGCAGCGGCTGCTGCAGTCGGGCGTCAAGCTGCCGCGCCGCGTCGTGGCGATCACCTTCGACGACTGCTACCGCGACAATCTCGACGCCGCCCGCGTGCTCGCCGAGCACCGCCTGCCGGCCACGTTCTTCGTGCCGACCAAGTACATCGGCACCGACCACGCCTTCTACTGGGACCGGCACCTCGGCGCCCACATGCCGAACCTCGGCTGGGACGACCTCCACGCCATGGTGCGCATGGGGCACGACATCGGCTCGCACAGCGTCAGCCACCCCGACTTCGGGCAGATCGACGTCGAGCAGGCACGCTACGAACTGCTCGAATCGAAGCGCGTCCTCGAAGGCCGGCTCCGGCGCCCGGCCCGCATGTTCGCCTACCCGTTCGGCGGCCGCAGCAACTTCAAGCCCGAATACCTGCAACTGGTGGAGACGGCGGGCTACGACGCCTGCTTCTCCGGCGTGAACGGCTTCGTCGAGCCGCGCCACCTGGGGACGGTGCTGCCGCGCGTGCCGATGCCTTTCTTCCGCAGCTTGAACAATCTGGAGCTACACTTGACCGGCTGCCTGGACTGGTTCTACAACCTGAAGCGCCAGGTCGGCCTCGTGACATGATGGCTATGCCTTTCGCGGTCGAGACTGAGACTCGGCAGCAGACCGCCCCACTAACCCTGAGCGCAAGCGAGGGGATCGCCGAATGACTCGCA
>JAYSSW010000386.1:0-1905 GCA_043720335.1 Planctomycetia bacterium | reverse complement strand
CCAAGGAGAAGGCATCCCGCGCCTGGCCCGCGTCGTGGCGGTGGCCGACGCCTTCGACGCCATGGTCTTCGACACGCCGTACCGCCAAGGCCAGCCGGTCGAGGCCGCCTTCGCCGAAATCGAGCGGGAACAGGGTCGGCAATTCGATCCGGACGTCGCGGCCGCTTTTCTGCGGATCCGCGAGCCGGTCGTCGAGGCGGTGCTTCGCTTCGTGAAGAAGGGAGCGAAAGCCAGCGGAGCCGATTCCTGAGCAGGCCGAGCCAGGCGCCGCTGAGCCGGCCGCGACCCCCACGCCGCGCGGCCGGGCGTCGTCGCGTTCGCGGGAGCGGTGGACATGGCCTTCGACCCGTCGCAAGGATGGTTGGCGGGATCACGCACTTTCCATTATGGCGACGACGGCCGGCGATGGCATGGTTTCCTCGTTCCCGGCTCCGCTGGGAATGCGGTGTTTCGAGGCTCCGCCTCGCGTCCCGCGCGATGACACGGCGCCGCGTCGGTGCGTCGTCCGCGAGGCGGAGTCTCGCGGGACCGCATTCCCGACAGAGCCGGGAACGAGGAAAAGGGCGATGCTGGTCAGCACTCCTGTGCGGAACTCCAGCCTGCATGTTCTGGCGCCAGCGATTCCGCCGTTTTCGCCTCTGCGACTGCGGGAGTCGGGAGAGCGGCCGCGCCCGAACTCCGCAGTTCCAGGCGCTGCTGGTCCGGCGTGTTGACGAAAACGACTCGGATGTCCGTCGCGACGCGGCCTTCGACCGCCAGCAGCCCGTCGCCGCCGTACGGGGTGACGGAGCCGGGCTTGCGTTCGTTGCAGAGGAAGGCGATCCGCGCCAGCAGCGTCCGAAACGCCGCCGGGGCCAGCGGCGCGACGGCCTCCTGGGTGTCCCCGTTCATGGTCCAACGGCAGACGCACCGGTCCCCGACCCGCTCGAACTCGATGTCGCCGCCGACGCAGGCTGTGACCAGCTGATCGGCCAACCCCGCGACGCCGCGCCGCGTGGGCGCGAAGGCGATCCGCATGCGGTCCTGGACGGGTTGAGACGAATTCATCGCACACCTCGGATCTCTTTGGCCAGCGATCCCCACATCGCCAACAGACGGTCCAGGGAAGGCCCCTTGTCGAACTGAACGACCCCGCCGCTGTATGCGACGAGTTCATTTGCGTCCGCTTCGTCATTGTACTCGATCAGCCCTCCGAACAAGGCGAGATGCTCGACCACCGCCATCCTCACCAGTTCCGCCGGCACCTCCACCACGACGATCGCGGCGCCAAGCTCGTCAGGAAACGCGGCCGCCTTGCCTCGGGCGTAGGCCGCGGAGTCGCCGACCGCCGAGGGCGCTCCTTCGGCGGTGAAGGAGAAGTTCTCCGCAACGCCCATGCCCGCAGGCTCGACGAAACAGACGTCGGGTCCGTGCTGAACGATGCGCTCCGCGCGAGCGCGTGTCGTGCCGTGCATCAGCCACATGAAGGGGCTCTCCCGAAACCGGCCTCGCCGTGAACCTGCAGCCAAGCCAGGGATGAGTCTCGCCCCTCACGGTCGCAAGCGAGCTTGGCAGTTGGAGTCGGCTGCCGCAAGCGCGACGTGATGTTCCCCCTCGTTCACGGCGGAGGAGACTTCATCGCAGTTCGCCATCGAAGGCCTCGGTTTCCCCGGCCCGGTGCTCGGCAATTGCTTCACGGGCCAGGATCGACAGCTTGTCCGACGAGCCTGCGATGGCGCGGTCGAAATCGTCGTCGGCTGCCAGCTCCGCCAGCCAGCGGGAAGCGAATTCGTCCTGCACGTTTTCCGGAAGTTTGGAGGCCGCAGCGAACGCCTGTTGAAGCATCGTGGTCATTGCGGATCCCTCGTTTGGAAATCGCATGTCAGTCTACCAGCGCAGCAGGGCGGTGCCCCAGGCGAGGCCGGC
>JAYSSW010000385.1:0-4212 GCA_043720335.1 Planctomycetia bacterium | reverse complement strand
CAAAGGGCACGCATGTCGTTGCGAACTCCACACATCGTTGCGGATTTTCACGGCGGCGCTCAAGCCGCGCCGCTCGCCGTTGCCCGTGAAATTCGTCGCTTGAGGTTTTGAGACAGCTCCGATCTCAGCCTTCGCTGCGCAGCACGACGTGCAGGATCGCGGAAGTCGGGACGTACGTCTGGCCTTTCGGCTGTTCGATCACCACGCCGGTCGTGTCGATGTTGAGCAGCCTGCCCGTCAGCGTGATCGCGCCGACGCCGCCGACCTGCAGCGTCACCGCGACGACGTGCCCCACCCAGTCGCCGATCAAAGAGGCCATGAGACTGCTCCTTCGAGACGGTCGCGAAACTTGCCTTGTGGGCCGATCCAACTTCCGCAACCGGCGACCACGTTGAAACGCCAAGTTTAACCGACGCGGGCAAGTTGCCGCAACCTTCATGTTGTCTTCAGGTGCGCGGACTACAATCGACTCCGTTGGGAGCATCCGCACGTTCCTGTCGGAATGTCGCCCTTTCGAACGTCGTTGGAACTTTGCAGGCCAGACCGGCCAACCACACTTCGCAGGAGAAAGACCCATGCGACCGCACGTTCGATGGTTTTTCGTGATGATCGCCTTCGCGGCCGTCCTTCTCGCGGTGCTGGCGCCGCTTCAGGCCCAGCCCGAAGGCGGCAAGAAGGGGAACAAGAAGGGGGCAGGCGGCAACGAAACCGCCGCCCAGTTCGCCGACAAGGTGATGGCCTTCAACAAGGCGAAGGACGGCAAGCTCACCAAGGCGGAACTGACCGACACGCGATTGCTCGGCCTGTTCGACCGCGCCGACGCCAACAAGGACGGCGTCGTCACCCGCGAGGAACTCGAAGCCCTGCACGCCCGCGAGTCGGCCGGCGGCGGCGATAAGGGGGACTTCGGCGACAAGAAGGGCAAAGGCCCCAAGGACCAAGGCCCCGAGGGCAAGAAGGGCAAGGGCTTCGGCGGGCCTCCCGGCCAGGTGCTGCCGCCGTTCCTCCTCGACGCGCTCAACCTCACCGACACCCAACGAAAAAACCTCGCCTCGCTTCAGAGAGAGGTCGATTCGCGCCTGGAGTCGATCCTGACCAGCGACCAGCGCGCGATGCTGCGCGGGTTGGGCGACAAGAAAGGCCCGCCGCCCAGCGACCGTTGAGCCGCTGACCAATTAGGGGACAAGCCCACGGAATGCTCTCCGTGGGCTTTTTGCGCTGCTGGGTCTGTATGGTGAAAGAGGGGGGAATCGTTCGCGAGAGTGGGCCATGCGTTTCTCGGTCAAGGAAATCTTCTACACGCTGCAAGGCGAAGGGGCGCACGCCGGGAGGCCGGCGGTCTTCTGCCGGTTCACGGGCTGCAACCTGTGGAACGGCCTGGAAGCCGACCGCGCCGGCGCCGTCTGCCAGTTCTGCGACACCGACTTCGTCGGCGTCGATGGCGTCGGCGGCGGACGCTTCGATTCGGCCAGCGATCTCGCCGACGCCATCGCGTCGTACTGGCCCGGCGCCGGCGAAGGCTTCGTCGTCTGCACGGGCGGCGAACCGCTGCTGCAGATGTCCGACGAACTCGTCGACGCCCTGCACGCCCGCAACCTGCGCGTCGCCATCGAGACGAATGGCACCCGTGCCGCGCTGGCCGGCATCGACTGGATCTGCGTCAGCCCGAAAGCCGGCGCCGAGGTGGTGCAGCGCTCCGGGCACGAGTTGAAACTGGTCTACCCGCAGCCCGGCGCCGAGCCGTCGCGCTACGAGGGATTGGCGTTCGAGCACTTCTACCTGCAACCGATGGACGGCCCCGACCGCGCGCGCAACACGCAGCTCGCCGTGCAGCACTGCTTGGCGCACCCGCAATGGAAGCTCAGCCTGCAGACGCACAAGCTCCTCGGCATCCGCTGATCGGACGACTCGCGGCGAACGAAGCTTGATATGCCATCACACGGAAGCTGATGCGTCGTAGCCGCGACTGGCAAAAACTTCGGTTGGCGGTTGCGGGCCCACGCGTTGCTCAACTGGATTCTTGCCCCGGCGGGGCAGCGGAGTGTAGCCACGGGTGGAGCGCAGCGCAACCCGTGGTAAAGGATCCCGCGCGGGATTTCGCCCCGGCAGGGGCGACGGAGACTCCTTCGCCCCTGCCGGGGCGAGTTGAAGCGGCTTCTCGCAACCACGGGTTGCGCTGCGCTCCACCCGTGGCTACATCCCGTTGCCCCTCCGGGGCAAGGAATGCAATTCTCGGCCGAGTGACGACCTTCAACGACGCCTGATCCGCAACCGCGAAGAATATCATTGCTCGATTTCCCCGCGATCAAGGCCCACGGAGCGTCTTCCGTGGGCTTTTTCGTTTCCCCCTCCCATCCGTCCTCTTGCGAACTTCCGCCCCCCTTGGCACGACCCGACGAACAAACGGCGACTTCGCAGCGACTTGAGGAAAAGCCGTTGATGGAGCAGTTGCCCGGAGCCGAAAACAACCCATGACCACGGCAGACCATGCCTTTCGGGGGACACGACCTCCGCAGGCGACGATCGAATCGTGCCAAGAAGAGCCTGGTGAAAACAGGGCAAGGATGGCGGCTGAGGCTGCCCCAGCCGCCGCGCCCAAGCCAGGCCCGACGTATCCGAAACGGAGGAATCCTCTCGTGAATGCATCGTTCCTGCTCATGACGGCCTCGCTGCTGACGGGACAGAACGTGGTTCAGGTGAACCACCCGGTCCAGTCCGCTCCGGTCGTCACCTCGTCTGTGGACTGCGGTTGCACGCAGACCTCGCACGGCTTCAGCCTCGGACTCAAGCACCGTCTGCGCGGCCTGTTCAGTCACAGCAGCAGCTGTGACTCGTGCCAGCCCTGCGCAGCCCCGGCGCCCGTCGTGCACCACGCCCCCAAGGTGGCGTGCGCGCCCGCCTGCGACCCGTGCGGCCACACGTCGAGCTTCCAGCTCTTCGGCAAGCTGCGCGGCGCCTTCCATCGCAGCAGCTCGACGACCTGTGACGGCGGCTGCGGAACCGTCTCGACCGGCGCCCCGGCCGTGACCGGCGGATGCGCTCCCTCGACCGCTCCCCCGCCGTCGACCGAGACCATCGTCAACCCGCCCAAGAAAATGCCTGCTCCCCCCGTGGAGAAGGCCAAGGACGTTCCGCCTGCGAAGACGGTCTTCTCCCCGGCTCCGCTGGCCCCCGCCAACTCCGCTCCCCCGGCCCTTGAGGTCGTGAACCCCGCGGCGCCCGCCGCCGGCAACCTCCGTCGCGATCCGTTCTAGTGCGGTCGGCCGGCGCCGCCCAGACGCGGCCGGGCCGGGACTGGCTTCGTCCGGGATCGCCCACGACGACCGACTGCAGAACGGTCGACGCGGGCGAGACCAGGCGAGGCGAGGACCGGGCTGGTCGCGGCGAGGCGGCGACGGCCAGCCATCCCTGATCGGCACAGCGACCGCTCTACGCCGCATGTTCGACCTGCGGAAGCCCCGCCCCGGAGCGCTACGGGACGGACGCGGAAGCAAGCCGAGCGGCGGCGGAAGACAACGCTCACGAGCCAGGCGAGGGATCACCCCTTCGCCTGGCTCGTGGGCGTTTTCAACGTTTCTGGTTCCACGTCGGCGACGCGTACTTCTCGCGAATCAGCTCTTCGACCGCATGCAACTCTTCTGCGGTCCAGTCCCCCTCGACGAAGTCCCAGCCGGTGTCCCTTCGCAGCGCCTCCATCAGCGCAGCGATGACCTGCGGCGCCGACAATTCGACGCCGGTCAACTCACGGATTCCCGGCAGCGCCGGCGCGAACTCGCTTCGTGCGAGCAGGACGCCGCCGTGCTGCATCAGGTGTTGGTGGTGCTTGCGCTGGGCGCTGCCGACGACCTTGAAGCCGTCGCACAGCAGGTCGCCCGGCGTGACCTGCTGGAAGCAGAGCACGTCGCCGTGCTTGACCGTCGCCCCCGCCGCCGCGATCAGCCGGCCTGGCAATCCCAGCGCCGCGAACGCCTCCGCGATCAACCGATGCATGCGCGGCATCCACGGTTCGCTCGACGCGGCCACAACCTTCGCGGGGAGCGTCAAGCAGTAAGTCAACTCATGGTGATGGACCAGCGTTGCGCCGCCCGACAATCGCCGCACGAACGGCAGCGATTTCAGGTGCGAATCGTCGCCGAGAACTGCGTGCGACTGGAAGTAGCCCAGGCTCGCCGTAGGCTGCGACCAGCCGTAGAAACGCAATGTTGCTACGCC
>JAYSSW010000384.1:0-1906 GCA_043720335.1 Planctomycetia bacterium | reverse complement strand
GGGCGGCGGCTCCATCGCCCTCGTCCCGCTCGGCCAGCAGCAAGGCAAGGCCGCCGGCGGCGAGATCGCCGAGGACGGCTCCTTCCAGCTGACCACCTACCGCCCCGGCGACGGATCGATGGCTGGCGAGTTCCGCGTCGTCATCCTCCAGACCACCGACCGCGAACCCGAAGCCACCCCCGACGGCAAGGCCGCTTCCAAGGCGACCACCACCGTCAAGGCCGACGAGCGCATCCCGCTCGTCTACGGCGACGCCCAGAATTCGCCGCTCAAGGCCAAGGTCGAAGCGCAGAGCGACAACGAGCTGAACTTCGAGCTGAAGAAGTAGACAGGCCCGCCTCGCCCCGTTGCCAGTCAGGGTGCGATGCGGTGTCGCGAGTCGGTCCTCCTATCCGCCAGGGTTACCTGATCGGTGGCCGTCATTCCGCAAGATCGTCCGATGGCCGCCGCCACGCCGACGAGCCGAGCCTGGCTCGTCGGGCCGTGGTTCGACCTGCTGCTGGTCGCGAACGTCGCTTGGCCGCTGCTGCTGCTGTTGCAGCTCAACGACGGCTTCAGCGGCCGGGCGGGTTTGCAGTTCTGGCAGGTCTACTTCGTCACCACGCCGCACCGCTGGATCACGCTCGCCCTTGTCTTCCTCGACCGCCAGCGCTTCCGCCAACACCGCTTCGCCTTCCTCGGCCTCGCCGCCACCGCGACGCTCGTGTGCGTCGGCGTCCGCCTGACAACCGGCGCCCTCACCTGCCTGCTCGCCGTCGACTACCTCTGGAACGCCTGGCACTTCGCCGCCCAGCACCACGGCATCTACCGCATCTACGGCCGACTCGCCGGCGGCGCCATCGTGCGTCCGACGCTGGAAAAAACAGCGTTTCGCGGCTTCATCCTCTACGTCGCCCTGCGCGTCGCCAGCGCCACCTGGCCCGAAGGCGAATGGGAAGACCGCCTGCACGTCGTCGATTTCGCGGTGCTGTTCGTGCCCGTTTCATTGCTGTTGCGCGAAATGATCGGCTCGCGTAGCGCGGGCCGGCTCGCGTACCTCGCCAGCGTCTGCGTGCTGTACGCAGCGCTGCTGTGGGCGGTGCATGGGCGGAAGCCGGGGCTGGTGCTGGCGCTGGCGACCGCGTCGGCCCTGTTCCACGCCGTCGAATACCTGTCGGTGGTGAGCTGGTCGGTGCGGCGACGCCACGCGGCCCAGGGGGACGCGACCGGCGTGCTCGCCCATCTCGCTCCGCGCTGGGGCGTCGCCCTCGCCGTCTTCGCCCTCGTCCTCGGCGTCGGCGGCTGGCTGATGGACCAGTGGCTCGTCGAACTCTGGCTGCTCCTCAATGTCGTCGTCGCCTTCCTCCACTACGCCTACGACGGATTGATCTGGCGCGGCGGGCGATAAGCAATGAAAGCCCAGGGACAGCCGTCCCTGGGTATGAAACTTCCCAGGGACGGCTGTCCCTGGGCTTTCCGTGAGATGCTGACCCTGACGTGGGATGCCCCTCTCGCCCCGTCTTTTTCGCGATCATGAATCCGTTACTTTCAAGGTTCGCTCCATGAAACCGACCGAACTCCGTCTCGCTGCCGCCGCAAGGCTGCCGGTCGCGCTGGCGCTGGCTGCCGCGTGCTACGGCTTCGTCGGCACGGCGGCGTTCGTCGGGCACGATGTCGCGCTGGTGCAGATCGCGTGCGCTTTTCCGCTGGCGATGTTGCTTGCCGCGAAACTCGCGCGACGCTCCTCGACGGCGGGGATGCTGACGCTGGCGGCGTTGCTGCTTGGCGTGATCGTATTTCACGGAACCTCGCTTCCGCCGGCCGTGCTGCGGCCCTTGCTGGCGATGGGGCTTGCGACCTCGGCGGCGCTCGTCGCGGCGGCGGTCTGCTTGCCGGCCGGGACGGCGGGATGGCCGGCCTTCGCCGT
>JAYSSW010000383.1:0-8831 GCA_043720335.1 Planctomycetia bacterium | reverse complement strand
CGAGGGCGTGGTCGCGGATCATCTCGGCGTCCATGCGGTAGCGCGGGCCGCGCGACAGCCAGCGGTTCGACGGATCGCGCTCGTGCTTCTCCGGTGTGGTCGCCGACGACTGGCGGTAGGTCGCGGAGGTGACGATGAGCTTGAAGAACTGCTTGATGTCCCAGTTCTTGTCGCGGAATTCGAGGGCGAGCCAGTCGAGGAGTTCGGGGTGGGAGGGGAGGTCGCCGGAGATGCCGAAGTCGCCGCTGGTGCGGACGATGCCGTTGCCGAACACCTCCTGCCAGAAGCGGTTGACGGTGACGCGGGCGGTGAGCGGGTTCTCCGGTCGCAGCAGCCACTGGGCGAAGCCGAGACGGTTGCGCGGCAGGTCGGCGGGCATCGCGGGGAGGGCCGACGGCGTGGCGGCCTTCACCTGCTCGCGGCGCTTGTCGTAGTCGCCGCGGTACAACACATGCGCGATCGGCTCGCCCGGCTTCTCGTTGGCGACGTGCGCGATGGTGCCACGCGACTTCAGCGTCGCTTCCTCGGCCTGCAGCTTGCTGACCTCGGCGTTCAAATCACGATAAGCCGTGTCGAGCGACACGAGCCACCAGTCGAACAGCTCCTCGCGCTCCTTGGGCGTCCGCTTGTCGGCGGGCTTGGCCAGCAGCTCCTGCGAGCGGTTCGACTTGGCGAGCTGGGCGACCTCCTGCGGCGCCAAGGCGCGGTTGTAGATGCGCAGGTCGTGCAGCGCGACATCGACGAGGCGTTCGCTGGTGTGGCGCTGTCCCACTTTGAACGGGACTTCGGTGCGCGTCGTTCCTTTGAGCGTGTCATGGGTGATGTCGGTCGGCTGGACGACGCCGTTGAGGTAGAGCTTGACGCCCGCCCCCTTGCCCGATCCGTCATAGGTCGCCTGCACGTGGTACCACTGGCCGGGCTGCAGCGCGGTCTTCATATTGAGGCGGACAGCGTCCTCGGGCCACTTGTGGATGATGTGGACCGTGGGGCGGTCCTGGTCGAGCCACAGGTCCCAGCCGCGATGTTCCTTCGTGTTGTCCATGCGGGCGAAGACGGCGCCGGTGACGCCGCGACGCGGGATGCGGACCCAGGCGCTGTAGGAGAACGCCTGCCCCTTGTCGTAGTCGCCCACGTCGGCGATTTCGAGCGACGCGCCCGGCTTGATCGCGAACGCCTTGGGGAGCGTCTTGCCATCGACCCAGGCGAAGCCCGATTCGAGCTTGGCGGCGCGGTCCTTGCCATCGACGCGGTAGCCGACGGCGCTCCCCTTCCCTTCGACGAGCGGCGCGTGCAGCTTGAGGCCGTCGATCGGGACCAGCTTGGCGGCCTCGTCGATCTTCACGGTTTTCAGCCAGGCGTCGTGCTCCTTCAGCGCGTCCTTCTTGCGCGCGTCGACGCGGGCTTTGACGGCGGCGATCTCCTTGCTGATCGCGTCGTAGCGCGGGCGGTCGGCAAGCTTGGGGACGAAGATGACCGGCGGCGTGTCGCGGATGTTGCCGTCCATCGCGTTCTGCGTGGTGTTGTTGAAGAAGGCGGACAGCGAGTAGAAGTCCTTCTGGCTGACCGGGTCGAACTTGTGGTCGTGGCAGGTGCAGCAGCCCGCCGTCAGGCCGAGCCAGGTCTGGGCGACCGTCTCGGTGCGGTCACGGGCGTAGAGGACCAGATACTCCTCGGAGATCGCGCCGCCTTCGTTGGTGGTGATGTTGCAGCGGTTGAAGCCGGTCGCCACCTGCTGGTCCATCGTGCGGTTGGGGAGCAGGTCGCCGGCGATCTGCTCGATGGTGAACTGGTCGAACGGCTGGTTCTTGTTGAAGGCGTTGATGACCCAGTCGCGGTAGGCGTGCATCTCGCGGAAGTTGTCGAAGTGGATGCCGTGCGTGTCGGCGTAGCGAGCGGCGTCGAGCCAGTAGCGGCCCCGATGCTCGCCCCACGAAGTCGAAGCGAGCAGATGGTCGACGAACTTCTCGTAGGCGTCGGGCGCCTTGTCGTTGACGAACTTCTCCACGTCGGCGGGCAGCGGCGGCAGGCCGTTCAGGTCGAGGCTGAGACGCCGGGCGATCGCGCGGCGGTCGGCCTCGGCGCCGGGCTGCATCCCCTTCTTCTCCAACTCGGCAAGGATGAAGCGGTCGATCGGGTTGCGGACCCACGCCTCGTTCTTCACCGTTGGCATGGTGGGTCGCTTCGCCGCCACGAACGACCAGTGCGGCTGGTACTCGGCTCCGGCGGCGATCCACTGCTTGAGCGTCTCCTTGTGCGCCGCGGTCAGCTTCTTGTGCGCCTTCGGCGGAGGCATCATGTCGGCCACGTCGGTCGAGAAGACACGCGTGATCAGCTCGCTCTTGGCGGCGTCGCCCGGCACGAACGCTTCCGCCTTGATGGCCGCGTCGCGCTGGTCGAGCCGCAGCCCCGCCTTGCGCGAGGCGCTGTCGGGGCCGTGGCAGTTGAAGCAGTACTCGGCGAGGATCGGCCTCACGTCGCGGTTGTACTCGACCTTCGCCTGGGCCAGCACGGTCGACGGCGACACGATCGCGGCGGCCAGCAGGATCATCGCTGCCGTGCGGGGGAGAGAGTTCGTAAGCATTGGTCAACTCCAGGGAAGTTCGTGCCAAGGCGGCGAAGCGACGGCGGACGAGGGCGATTCAAGCGGCGGGTTGAACGCGAGGCGGGATGCTATTTATTTTATCACGAAAGAGGGGAAGGCGGAAGCCCCCAGGATGAGCGAAGCGATTCCTGGGGGTGACTTGTTGCAAGCAGCGACCCCCACCAATCGCGTTGCTCATGGTGGGGCTTGAAGGTTGTCAATCTGCAATCTGAACTCTGCAATCTGCAATCCGAATCCTCGCTACTTCGCGTCGAGGTCGGCGGTGTCGAGGCGGCCTTCGGCCTGCAGCTTGCGGAACAGCTCCAGCGTCTGGCGGATCCCCTCCACCAGCGGCGTGACCGGCATCGGGCCGAGGTCGCGCTGCAGGGCCGCGTCGTCGAGGTTGTAGGCGATGCTGATCTGCCGTTCGCCATAGGTGATGAGCTTCGCCGCCGCCGGGTCGACTTCGCAGAGGGCCTGGTGCAGCGTCGGCAGGTCGACGACGTGGCCGCGCAGGTTGTACGACTTGGCCCCCTGGTACGGCACTTCCAGGCAGCGGACGACGGTCTTGGCCACGTCGTCCACCAGTTGCAGGTCCTGCCAGCCGCCGTAGGTGATGTGGTAAGGCCGCCGCAGCGCGAGCGATTTGATCGCCTTGGTCGGCTCGCTGGTCATGCCGAAGTCGCGGCCGACGCCGTACACGGTCCACGGCCTCAGCCCGATGCTGGCGATGGCGTTGTCCTGCCAGTAGATGCGGGCGTTGCCTTCGTTGCAGCACTTGAAGACGCCGTACTGCGTCGACGGCACCAGCGGCACGTCGTCGGCGAGCGGGCCTTGCGGGTACGCTTCGGGCGGGCCGAACACCGCGGCGGAACTGGTGTAGACGAGCCGCTGCACCTGGCCTTGAAGCTGGCGGATCGCCTCGAAGACGGCGAGCGTGCCGAGCACGTTGACCTTGGCGCCGAGCATCGGGTCGGCGCGGCAGGTCGGCACCTGCAGGCCTGCGAGGTGGACGAGGTGCGTGATCTGGTGTTTTTCGAGCGTTTCGCGCAGGCGGTTGAGGTCGGTCACGTCGCCCGGCACGAAGACGACCTGGCGGATCTGCTCGTCGGGGAGGATGAGCTGGAGGCGTTTGGGGTCTTCCTTGAGGTCGTAGATCCAGACGCGGTCGCCGCGTTGGAGGAGGTTGCGGGTGATCCAGCTGCCGATGCAGCCGTAGCCGCCAGTGAGGAGGACGTTCATGCGATGCCGCCTTGGGAGGGACTGCGAGGAAAGCGTGTCCAGAGAGGATAGCGACGCCGTCGCCGGCGGCCAAGGCGAGCGGGAGGAAGCGGTGGCGGGGTCGCGGGAAATGAAGCCCGAACTAAAGTGATGCAGGTCTTTGCACCGAAGGTGCTGCATAACAAAGCCCAGGGTCGCGCAGCGCACCCTGGGAATGATGGATCGATCAAGGATCTGCCCCAAAGGGGCTGCATCGATTCACGGATTCGGGGCGATGCAACGCCCTTGGCGTAGAAATCCTCGGCGGGGTTCGCCACTTTCCCAGGGTGCGCTGCGCGACCCTGGGCTTTGTTATGCAGCACCTTTGGTGCAAAGACCGCGACCTTGCAGCAGTGACGATTCACCGCGCCGTCACTTCCCGCGCAGCATGCGGCCGAGCTTGCCGAAGACGCGCTGGCGCCATTCGCCGAGGAAGAGCTTGGCGCCGAACAGTGACTGCGTGCAGCCCTGGAACCAGGGATGGTTGGCCTGGCGGTGGTAGGTCGGCTGGTAGTGCGTCTTGTTGCCGAACCCCAGGATGTTCATGTCTTCCGGGGTCAGCTGGCCGAGCAGGGCGGCGTTGAGCAGCAGCGGGTGGTAGCGGTAGTGCTCCACGTCCTCCGCCTGCAATGGGATGCGCGGGTCGTGGTAGTTGTAGAAGACGGCCGAGCGCGGCTCGAGGATGGGGATCGCCTGGCGATGGATGCCCGACGTGTCGAACAGCACCGCCGTCCCCGCGACGCCGAGGAACTCGACCTGCTTGTCGAGCGGGAGCGTGGGCACGTCGGGCTTCTTGATGTGCCGGGGCGCCTGCTGGCCGTGCGTGCCCGTCAGGTATTGGAACGCCCCGGAGCGCACGTCGCTGAGGTAGAAGGCGAGCTTCACCTCGCGCGGGACGCGGTCGGCGACCTTGGCCTGGTCGTACCACGAGTCGCCGTGCCAGCCGTGGAAGTCCTTCTTGGTGGGGAGCGATTTCCAGCCCTTCGCCTCGCACAGCTCGTAGGTGGCGCCGAGGTAGCCGTTCAGGACGCCTTTGACGAGCGGATGCAGGCCGATGTCAACGAAGCCCTGCGACAGCGTGAGCACGTCCTGCACCATGAGGCGCATGCGTTCGCTGCGTTCGTAGCCGTCGTGGTTGTTCCAGCGCATCGCTTGCAGGCGGCTGTTGAAGGCGGCCTGCATGTCGCGCAGCGTGGCGTCGGAGACGAGCGCGGGCAGCCGGACCGCGCCCTGGGTTTCCAGCTCGCGCACCAGCGCGGCGACCTGGGTGTCGGCGCTCTGCGTCGCCGGCCGCTCTTCCAACAGATTCGCCGCCATCGTCGTCTCCTGAAAAGATGCAGGGATCGCCATATAGCCCCCGGCTTGCCGGGGGTGACGCGCGACCCACGCCGATTCGCTTGTCCTGATCGACTTCACACCGCACACCCGGCAAGCCGGGGGCTATATGGGGAACGGTCTCACGTCGTCCGGTAGAAACTCAGAAAATCCGGCAGCCTCGCTTCGGGCGAGAACTGCTCGACCGCCCAGGCACGAGCTTCAACCCTCATGCGGCGGCGCACGTCGGCGTCGGCCAGCCGCGTCGCCATGCGCGCGAAATCGTCGCTGCTGCCCGGCTCGAAGAGGAAGCCGGTCCGCCCGTCCGACACGTACTCCGGGATGCCGCCGATGCGGCTCGCCAGGATCGGCAGCCCCATCGCGCACGCCTCCACGTTCACCAGCCCCGCCGCCTCGCCCCACCTCGACGGGCACGCGAACACGTCGGCCGCCTGGAAGAACGGCTGCACGTTGCGCTGCATGCCGAGGAAGCGCACGCGCTCGCCCAGGCCGAGTTCCGCCGCGAGTGCCCGCAGGGTTGTCGCTTCCGGCCCTTCGCCGACCAGCCACACCTGCATTTGCGACGGCAGCTGGGGCAGCGCTCGCAGCACCACGTCGAAGCCCTTCTCCTTGATGACGTAGCCGGCCAGCAGGATCACCACGTCGTTAGGGCCGACCCCCATCTCGTGGCGCTTGTCACGGCGAAGGTTCTCATCGGGCCGGAACCGCTCGGTGTTGATGAAGTGCCGCAGGCAGTCCAGCCGCCGCCAAACGTCCTGCTGCTCCAAACACTGTTGAACATATCGGCTGACGCACAGCACCTTCGTGTAGCGGCGCAGCAGCGTCGATTGGACGAGCTTCTTCAAGCCGCGCGAGGGCCGAGCGATCGGGAAGCTGCGCGAGTTGTGGTCGGTGTACCAGTGCTTGACCTGCGGGCACAGAACGGACAAGCTCCACAGGTAGCGGTTCAGGTAAGGATGGACGAAGTTCCAGTGCACGCCGTCGATGCGGTACTGGCGAATCAGATGGCAAAGCCGCTGCAACGTCTTCCAGCGAAACGTGCGGGCGTCGAGGCATTCCGCCTGCACGCCTCGCTCGGTGAACTGCGTCACATTCGCCGCCGAGGGGTCGCACAGGAAAAGCGGCAGGAACAGCCCGCCTTCGCGCGCGAACGCCCCGCTGAGCATCACGATCTGCTCCTCCATCGAGCCGAACTTCTTGTCCGGGTCCATCTTCAGCGCGTACATCACGCGCGGCAGCGCAGCGGCGGCCGGATGAACCGGCTTCCCCTCGGCCTGCATCGGCGCGCCGTTCGGCGCGGCGGTGTGCGTGATAAGATTCATGGCGTTCCACCATCAAGGCTGCATCGACCCGATTCCGCAGCGCAAGTATAGCCCGCGAATCCGGCCTGTGGCGTCGAAACGTCCCTGATTCTTCCTCCCGCGCAGGAATCGTTCGACTTTCGCCGACCTGCGGCTTTTCATGCCGCCCCTCTCCCTCGCTGCAAGCACCGCATCTCGTTTCGGCGCTGGTGTCGCGGGGGGAGAGGGGAGCAAGCAGGCTTCCAGCAGTCGGGAAGTTGTTTTTTCTGTTTCCCTGACGTATTTTGGATCGAATCATGCTGAGCGTGGTTGGTTTCGACATTGGCGGGGCGAACTTGAAGGCCGCGCACACCGACGGCACGGCCCTCGCGCGGCCCTTCCCGCTGTGGCAGGCGCCGGGACAGCTCGCGGCGAACCTGCGTGCGCTGCGCGACGCGCTGCCGCCACACGACGTGGTCGCCGTGACGATGACCGGCGAGCTGTGCGACTGCTTCGAGACGAAGCGCGACGGCGTGCGGGCGATTCTGAAATCGGTCGCCGAAGTGGTGGACGTGGCGGCGATCCGCGTCTGGACGACGCGCGGCCGCTTCGTGTCGTTCGACGAGGCGCTGGCCGACCCACTCCCTGTCGCGGCGGCGAACTGGCTTGCGCTCGCGCATCTGGCGTCGCGAAGATTCCCGGGGCGGTCGCTGCTCATCGACACCGGCTCGACGACGACCGACATCCTGTATCTGGGACCGGACGGCCCGGAGCCGCGCGGGCTGACCGACTTCGACCGCATGCGCAGCGGCGAACTGGTCTACACGGGCATCCGCCGCACGCCGGTCTGCGCGGTGCTGGGCCTGGACGTGGCTGCCGAGCGGTTCGCGACGATGCTCGACGCGCACCTGCTGCTGGGCCTGGTACCGGAGAACGTGAATGACCGCGACACCGCCGACGGCCGACCCGCGACGAAGGCCCACGCGCACGCCCGGCTCGCGCGGATGCGCTGCGCCGACACGGAGACGTTCTCGTTCGACGATGCGACGGCCTTGGCGACGGACGCGCTGGAGCAGCAGCGCGCGGTGATTTGGCGGGCGGCGGAGCGCGTGATGGCGGGCCGCCCGCCGGTCGAGCGCGTCGTGCTGGCCGGCTCCGGCGAAGCGCTGGCGCGGCGGTGCCAGGAGACGCACATCTGGCTCGGCCAGCTCCCCGTTGTCTCGCTGCGCGAGCATCTGGGCGAAGCGATCTCGGAAGCCGCATGCGCCTACGCCGTGGCGACGCTGGCGGATCTTGCCGCATCTGCAACGCCGTCCGCCGATTCGTTACAATGAGGCGAGCGGTCAGGAATGAAGCAGTCCGAGGCCACACTAA
Organism: Planctomycetia bacterium; assembly: GCA_043720335.1. GTDB lineage: Bacteria > Planctomycetota > Planctomycetia > Gemmatales > Gemmataceae > JAYSSW01. Next base: position 1,001 of record JAYSSW010000383.1, on the reverse strand, counting down.
CCCTGAGCGCAAGCGAGGGGATCGCAGCGAACCGCGTTGGCGAACATTGTCATTCAGCAAGCAGCCATGCGATCCCCTCGCTTGCGCTCAGGGTTAGTGCAGTTCGTCGATGGCTCATTCTTGGCCGCGCAAGGAACAACCGGAAAATCGCCAACCCCGCGCCGCCATGACCGAACGTGACTTCGCCATCTCCGTCGTGCAGACGCTCCAGGACGCCGGGCACCAGGCCCTGTGGGCCGGCGGCTGCGTGCGCGACGAACGGCTCGGCGTCACGCCGAAAGACTTCGACGTCGCCACCGACGCCCGGCCCGAACGCGTGCAGGCGCTGTTCCGCCGCACCGTCGCCATCGGCGCCAGCTTCGGCGTCATCGAAGTCGTCGGCCCGCGCCAGGACGGGCAGCACCTCACCGTCGAAGTCGCGACGTTCCGCTCCGACGGCGCCTACAGCGACGGCCGGCGACCCGACCAGGTAACCTTCTCGTCGGCCCGCGAGGACGCCGAGCGGCGCGACTTCACGGTCAACGGCATGTTCTTCGACCCGATCAAAGGCGAGCTGCATGACTTCGTCGGCGGCCAGCGCGACCTCGAAGCCCGCGTGCTCCGCGCCATCGGCGACCCGCTTCAGCGCTTCGACGAGGACAAGCTGAGGCTGCTGCGCGGCGTCCGCATGGCGACGCGCTTCGGCCTCGCCATCGATCCGGCCACCGAATCGGCTATCCGCAAGATGGCGAGGCAGATTGTCGTCGTCAGTGCCGAACGCATCGCTGAGGAGCTGCGTGGATTGTTGACGCATCCGCGCCGGGCGCACGGCATGGGGCTGCTTCTCGACCTGGGGCTGGCCGACGCGGTCCTGCCGGAGGTCGTGCCGATGCGCGGGCTGCCTCAAGGCCCCCCCGCGAAGCCGACCGGCGACCTGTGGGACCATGTGATGCGCGTGCTGGAGCTGCTGGGGCCGGACACGTCGTTCGCCCTCGCTTTCGCGTCGCTGCTGCACGACGTGG
>JAYSSW010000382.1:0-1910 GCA_043720335.1 Planctomycetia bacterium | reverse complement strand
TCCTCGCGTGCTAGAATGACGCCATCGCTTCGAATTTCCATCCCAATGGATGACGCCCTTCGGGAGTGCTGCCTCATGCGGAACATGCTTGTTCTCGGCTTCGGCCTGCTGTCGTGGTCCTGCCTCGCTCCCACTGCGAAAGCGCAGTTCATCGGCGGCGGCAACCCCTACCAGCAGCTCACCCCGTTCTCGCAGCCTGCACTCAGCCCCTATCTCGACCTGCTGCGCGGCGGCAACCCGGCGGCGAACTACTTCCTCGGCGTCCTCCCCGAACAGGCCCGTCGTGCCGACTCCGCCCGCTTGAACAACTTCAACAACTTCAATCCGTCGCCGCTCCCGCCCGCGACTTTCGACCTCGAAGAGTCCGACAACATCAAGTCGCTCCCCCCCTCCGGGCACGTAGCAGGCTTCGGCTACTACGGCAGCTACTACAACTTCGGCAACCGCCAGCGCCCCTACTTCCCGCTGCCCATGAACCAGCAGGGCGGCGTCAACCTGATGCCGAAGCGGTAGGACGAGAGACAATTTCTCGAAGACGCGATGAAACGCAAGAAGCCCGCCAGGGAACTGGCGGGCTTCTTTCGATATGGTCATTTCGCTACGCTTGCTGATTCTGGCGACGGCGGCGGAAGCGGTAGCCTGCGAGAGTCGCGAGGCCGACCAGCCCCGTCAAGACGCTCGCCGGTTCCGGCGTTTCGTTCGGCGGCGGCGGATCGATGGGCGGGTCGCCGGGGCCTTCGCCGCTACCCGTGGGCGTCGGCGGCGGGGGTGGCGGGGGCGGCGGCGTAGGCGGCGTCACCGGCGGCGTGGTCGTCGGAGGCGTGGTCGCCTTCTTGGCGGGCGGGGGAGGCGGCGGCGGCGTGGTCATGCCGTGCCCGCCGATCATCGTCATGCTCGCGATCATCAGCTCGCGCGCCAGATCCGCGCGGAACTCGTCGAACCGCTCCCGCCAGGGCGCCACGATCTCCGCGATCACGGAGCGCTGCAGGCGGGGCGTTTCGTCGTTGTGGTTCGTCGGCGTGGAAACGCTCGGTGGAGTCGTCGCCGCGTGCAGCGTCCAGGTGGTCGTGAACATCGCCCCCGTGAGGAGGAGAAGTTTCAGCGTCCCTTTCCGCCATTTTCTCTTGCCGTTCATGGGTCTTCTCCGTGCAGAACAGTTCCGTGACCTGTTGTGGCGCCAGTCGCGGAGGAAGAGGGCGCATCGTAGCGTCGAACTCTTCCGGCGCGAAGTCGTGCTTCGTGAGGCTGCCTCGCGGGTTCAAGGTGGGTAGTCTGGGTTGCTTGGAGGCGGTCGTTGTCGTTCGAGGACGGCAAGCTCTGCGGTTGGTGACGAATGTGCGGGATGTTCTTGGCGGGTCGGTCGTGTGTCGTCTGCGGGTCGGGGGAGCAAATCGTGTTGTAGCGGCTTTGCGTGGTTCACCTGTCTTGCCAGCTTTGCTCGCCTCCCGATTCTTTCGCAAAGTCCGTCTTTTCCAGCCGATCATGTTTGCGGGAGTCGAACGATTCCCCGCTTGTGTACTCAACAATTACTCCGAATCGGGTTGAAGGTCAACCGCTCTTTCCTCGACCATCCTGCCATGAACGCGTGCCTTCGATCCTTGTCTTGGACGAAGCGAAAGCCAAACGAGGGTCAACCATGAAGTGGTTCCGCAAAAGTCTGCTGTGGATGTCCGTCGGCTGCTTCGGTGCGGTCGCGGCGGCGCAGGAACCGATCCGGCGCGACGCCGCGCCCCTCCCCGACAGCTCCCCGCGCGGCCCCAGCCTCGGCCGTCCCGCGCCACTGCCTTCCGCCACGTCGAGCATGCGCGTCGTCGCGCTCCCGGCCGGCGACGGCGTTGTGAACGCTTCCGCAACCGTGCCGCCCTGGGCCAAGAACGAAGGAACGATCCGCCAGACTTCGTTCAGCCTGG
>JAYSSW010000381.1:0-1910 GCA_043720335.1 Planctomycetia bacterium | reverse complement strand
CTGCTCGACACCGGCTGCCCCCCGGCTTCGAGCGGCGGCACCAGCGTGAAGCCGACTGCCGCCTGCTCGGCGAAGCTCCGCATCACCTCGATGGTCCCATTTCCCCAGGGTGCGCTTCGCGACCCTGGGCTTTGCTATGCAGCACCTTTGGTGCAAAACGATCGGGCGCAGCCATCTCACAGCAGCCCCGGAATCGGCTCCCAGCCGGTCATCGCCTGGGCGATCTCGCGCGGCAGGCCCGGCACCAGCCGCAGTTCGCCCACGTCGAAGAGGGTGTGCAGGATCGTCGAGATAAGATTCTGCGGGCGGATCGGCGTCGACGCGGGTTCGCCGGCGCTGCGGTCGCTGCGGCCGATCACCTGGCCCATGCGCAGGCCGCCGCCGGCCAGCAGCAGCGGGGCGAGGCTGCCCCAGTGGTCGCGCCCGCCGGCCCGGTTCAGGCGCGGCGTGCGGCCCATCTCGCCGCACACGACCAATAAGATCTTGTCGCTGAGGCCGCGCGATTCCAGGTCCTGCAAAAACGCCGAGACGGCCCAGTCGAGCGGCGTCCCCATGTAGCCCATGCCTTCGCCAACCGGGGCGTTGTTCACGTCGGCGTGCATGTCCCAGACGAAGTTGGTGGTGACGGTGACGAAGCCGCAGCCCCGTTCACAGAGGCGGCGCGACAGTAGCAGCAGTTTGCCGAGCGACTTGGCGTTGTCGACGTAGTTGTTGTAGTTGTTCCAGCGGCGGTCGATGTTGCTGGGCCGGACCAGCGACGCGGTGTCGTAGCGTTCGACGACGCGCTGGTCCTCCTTGGACAGATCGAAGGCGTCCGAGACGCCGCCGACGAGGGTGCTGAGGGCCTGCTCGCGGACGCGGTCGATGCCGTCGGCCATGCGTCCCTCGCCGAGCTGCCATTGCACCTGGTCGAGTTGTTCGAGCAGGTAGCGGCGGTCGCTGAGGCGCTGCATGGGGATGGCGAGTCGCATGTCGCTCTGGAGCTGGCTGCCAGTGCTGGGGTCGAAGGGGGCGAAGCCGGCGCCGAGGAAGCCGGTGGAGTTGAAGCGTCCGAAGGCGGAGGTGCCGACCTGCGTGGAGGGATCAACGGAGCGCGGAAGCAACAGGATGTTGGTGGGCAGCCCCGATTCGGGATGGTTGCGTCCGACGACGCGGGAGTAGATGGAGCCGAGGTTGGCGCCGAAGGTGTCGCGGCCGACGATGGGCTTGATGTCGTGGTTGCCGTCGCCTGTTGCGAACGACCGGACGATGGAGAGCTTGTCGGCCATGGCGGCGAGGCGTGGGAAGGTGCCGCCGAAGGTGACGCCGGGGATGCGCGACTGGACCTCGCCGGTGGCGCTGCGCGTTTCGGCCGGGGCGGTCATCTTCGGGTCGAACGTCTCGATCTGGCTCGGCCCGCCGTGCAGGAACAGGAAGACGACCGCCTTGTCCTTGACCAGCGACCGCCGGGCGTCGTCGGCTTTCGCCTTGGCGGCAATCAGGTCGAGCAGCGACAGCCCGCCCAGCGCGAGGCTGCCGACTTGCAGGAACGAACGACGGTTGAAGCGCGCATCGTGGTCGAAGAACGTGAGCATGGTGTCCCCCCCAAAGCAATCACAGCTTCATTCTGCATGCTGGGCGGCGACGACGCAAGCGGAAATCGCAAAGTGTGAGATTGACAGAGGCGTGCCGGCGTGCGGATAATGTCTGGCGTGCAGAGGTAAGAGAAGTGCCTGGAACCCCATTCCTGATGGGGTTTGGCGAACGGCCTGCGTACGCGGGCTGGTGGATACAACATTCGTTGCAAATCTGCACCAGCCCGCTTACTTTGCGGGTAACCGTTCACCGCTGCGCGAGCATGGCGGGGCACGGCAGCCCGGCGCGGCGGGCCTCCACGGCGCTGCGCAGGTATTCCAGCGGGCTGCGGCCTT
>JAYSSW010000380.1:0-1911 GCA_043720335.1 Planctomycetia bacterium | reverse complement strand
TTGCTCTGGCTTCCCTGCCTGCTGCCCGCTGCCCGCTATTCCGCGTCCTTCTTCTTTTTGCCCTTGGTTTCGGTCCCTTTCTTGTCGCCGAAGGCGCCGCCGGGACGGTTGAAGCTGGGGGTGGACATGGTGAACTCCTCGCCGACCAGGCCGCGCCACGCCTTGCGCTGCTCGGCGGTGAGGACGCCGTTGATCTTGTCCTTGGTTTCCTTGCGCTGCGTTTCCATCTTCTCGCGCATCGCGGCGAAGTCGCCGCCGAGGTCCTTCATCATCTCGCGCAGATCCTTGCCGGAGTCGGCGAGGATGGTGTCGACGCTCTTGGTTTGCGCGTCGGTCATCTTGAGGTCCTTCTGGACGACGGGGTCCTTGAAAGCGTTGACCCCCTTCTGCTGCAGGACGATCTGGCGGAGGCGCTTGTCCTGTTCGGGGCTGAGGATGCCGGAGATCGCCTTCTGGACGGCGTCGGGGAGCTTGTCCATCTGCTCGTCGGAGATGTCGAGTTCCTTCTTCACGTCGGCGTTGCGGAGGAGGGCGAGGGGATCAACCGTGCCGCCGCCGCCGAACATGCCGCCGAACGCGCCGGTCCCGCCTTTGCCGAAGCCGCCTTTGCCGAAGCCGCCTTTCTTCTCCTCGCCGCCTTTCTTCTCCTCGCCGGTCTGGCTGAAGGCGAAGCCGACGGTGAGAAGCAGGAAAACGCCGCCAGTGCAGAACATGCCGAACCTGCGCATCGTGGAACCTCCGGGTGCTGGGATGGATGGGGACGACGGAATCAACCCCGCTGGTGCATGAAGGTTTCGCACGGGTGGGCTGCAAGCATCCGAATCGCGGACGCTGCGAACCGCAGGCAGGCAAGCAGGCAGATGGGCCGGCCTTCGTCGCTTTCGTGGCGTGCGCAGCGGAAAGCCCCGCCGGGTGGTTGGCGGGGCTTCTCGTCGAACAGGTCAGTTTGTCGAAGCGATCAAGGATTCGGGCGGGGAGCCGGGGTCTGCGGCGGCAGGCCGGGGCGGAACGCCTGCGGACGGGCGCGCTTCTGGAAGTCGAGTTCGAGGGCGCCGTAGGTGCCCTCGTACTGCCCGACGACCTGGCTGAGCGCCGACAGCAGCCGCTTGGCCGTGAAGAAGTTCATGACCACGCGGTGGCTCAGCTTGATCGGCTCGCCGGGGGTCGGCTGCATCTGCGTGTTCAGGCCGAAGTCCAGCACCAGCTCCTCCGGCGTCACGCTGACGCGGCAGAAATTGGTGTACACCGTCGAGAGCTGGCTGTAGTCGGTGGCGAACTGCGGGTTGGGATCCTGGGGCTTCGTCTCTTCGGCCATGGCGAACTTCTCCTGGAGCAATAGGGTTTCGGAAGGCAGGCTTGTGAATTTTTGACTTCTGTTAAGGATATTATCCCGTCCCCCCCGCTCGCCGCAATGGGCTGCTTCGATTTTCCGGGGAATTTCACGGCTTTCGTCCCTATCCTCCGTGAAACGTGCAGGCTCAATGGCCGCCCGAATCGTCGGCGTCCTCGTTGTGGCGCACCCATTCGCCCAGCTGATGGACCGATTGGCGAACTTCTGCGAGAGGCGCCGACAGCGCCAGCGCCGCGCCGAAGACGACGCGGACACGCGGCGACTTTTCGCCGGGCGTGGTGTCGGCCGCGCCGCAGTAGGTCGGCACCACGACGGCCAGCGTCGCCGCTTGCAGATCCTTCAGAAGCGTCTCCAAGTCGCCGGTGGAATGTTCGCCGTCGACGCTCAGCGCGAGCAGGTGGCCGTCGGCCAGCGTCTGCATTGCAACCTTCTTGGCCTTCGCCCAGCCTGCGGCGTCAATGGTGCTGGCGTGGAACTCAACGACCGACGTGCGCCGCGCCAGGGTGCGCATCAGTCCGCCGAGCACGGACGGCTTGCCATCGGAGAGCAGGATCACCTTG
>JAYSSW010000379.1:0-1913 GCA_043720335.1 Planctomycetia bacterium | reverse complement strand
GATGGTGCGGGCCCGGGAACGGCGACTCGCGCAGCGAGAGCCGCGACTCGCTGCGCATCGTCGAACGAGAGACGCTTCCCTTGCGACCGTCGCGCGGGTCGGCCTCGCTCGCGCTTCGGGCTCAGGCGTCCGGCGACTCTCAAGAAGCTGCCTTCTTCCCGATCGTTCCTTTTCGTGGTCCTGCCGCCAGCGGCGGTCAAGGTTCGCTTGGCGCACAGGCTCGGACGAGTCGGCAACGCTTGCACCGTCGCGCGGTTCAGCCGCTCCCTGCCGGTCGCGGTTCCTGCGCCTGCGGCTTCGCAGCAATCCCTTTTCACTGCGGCAGGAAGACGATGATCTCGACGCGGGACGATGGCAGCTTCTCTGTCTCCGGCACGGGGGTCGGCATGTTGCCAACGCCGAGGCTGCGCAGGCTCCGCGTGTTCCACCAGAACCAGCCGGTGCGGTGCGCGCTGTGCTGGCTGCGCAGGTAGTCGGCCACCACCTCCCCCTGCTTCTTCGTCAGTGCGTAGGCGAACTCGCCCGACACGCTCGGGTCGGCGAACGCAGCGACCAGCACCTCCGACGCCGGATCCTTGTTCTCGCCCAGCCACGCCCCCGCCTCGTCCAGCCGTTTGCGGCCCTCGGCGGTCAGCACCGCCTTGTTCGCCTCGAACAGCTCCTTCTCGCTGAAGACGCGACGCAGCCGTTTGTACTCGGGGCGGATCAGCTCCTTGGCCGGGTCGACGACGTAGTTGCGGACGACGGGCAGAGCTTTGATGGCGTCGGAGTTCTGCTTCACCGAGTTGACCATGCGGCGCACGTCCTGCAGCGACGCGAGCGCCTCGGTGTAGGCGTCGTTGTTCTTGAGGAGCTTGCCGAGCGTTCCTTCGCCGCTGCGCATCTCGTAGAGGGCGGCCTTGACCTGGGTGACGGCGTCGGTCATCTCGTTGTACAGCGTCTCGTTCTTGACGAGCTTGCCGAGCGTGCCTTCGCCCTTCTCGATGGAGGCGAGGGCGGCGTCGGCCTTGGTCAGCACGCGGTTGAGCTTGGTGGCGGCCTGGGCCAGATCCTGCGTGATGGAGCCGTTGTCGCTGCGCAGCGAGGCGAGCGCGGTGTCGATGTCGGCGAGCATCGTGTTCAGCTTCGTGGCCGCCTGCGTGATCCCTTCGAGCAGGTCGGGCTGGGCCTGGCCAGCGAGAACGGCGCCGTCGGCGACCAGTTCCGCCTGCGCCGAGCCGGGGATGATGCGGAGGAACTTGCCTGCGAGCAAGCTGTCGCTGGCGATCTCGACCTTGGCGTCGGCGCGGACGAGGTGGTGGAAGCGGCCGGCGACGCGGAGGCGCAGCTGCACGGGCTGGCCGGGCTGTTCGGGGGGGACGATCGCTTCGACTTCGCCGACGTCGATGCCCTGGAAGCGGACGCGGGTGCCGGTCTCGACGCCGCGGATGTCGGGGAAGCCGGCCTGGACGCGGACGGAGGAGCCGCCGAAGCCGGTGCGCTGCTGGACGAAAAGGAGGGCGGTTCCGCCGAGGAGTAGGGCGGCAGCGACAACCACGCCGAGCCGCAGCGCTTGGCCACGCGACAGGGATTGCGACATCGAAGAGATCCTTTCGTCAAGCGATTGCGAACGCGCGGGCGTCATGCCGCGAGGGGAGAGGGCCACGGTGCATTATACCGTGGGTTTCGGCGGGAAGATCGAAATCGCGAAGGGGGCAGGCACGGCAACCTTCACCGATGCAACTGACCAGGTAGCTCGTCGGCCCCCTGCCACGGATGAAAAGGCCGCCGCCCTCGGCGCCCGTCGCTCGAATAGGCGGACCACCTGCTCCAAGGACGGCTGGTCGAGACTACAACTTGTGCGGCCAGAAGTGCGACACCGTGGGGCACGATTGTATCGTGCCGGAAGCGCCAGGGCACGATACAATCGTGCC
>JAYSSW010000378.1:0-8852 GCA_043720335.1 Planctomycetia bacterium | reverse complement strand
GCGCCCAGGCTCGGACGGGATACACCCCGCGCACGACCGTTGGCAGAGGCTTTTTGTTCCATCGCATGCGTCGCCCCGCGCGCATAGAATAGCCGCATGTTCCTCGATCTTTTGAACCTGTCGCGCTGGTACGGCAGCTACCAGGCTTTGACCGACGTGACGTTGCGGCTGGAGAGCGGGCGCGTCGGGCTGCTCGGGCCTAATGGCGCCGGCAAGTCGACCCTCATGAAGATCCTCCTCGGCATGCTGCCCCCTTCCGCCGGGGGCGGGCATGTCCTCGGCCTCGACGTGCGCACCGCCGGCGTCGCCCTGCGGCGGGCGCTCGGCTACATGCCGGAGGCCGACGCGCTGGTGCCCGGCATGGCTGGCGTCAACTACGTCGCGCTGGCGGGCGAGCTGTACGGCATGCCGCGCAAGCAGGCGCTGCGGCGCGCTCACGAAGTCCTCGGCTACCTCGACCTTGGCGACGCCCGCTACCGCAAGCTCGAAGAATATTCGACCGGCATGAAGCAGCGGCTGAAGCTGGCGCAGGCCCTCGTCCACGACCCGCCGGCCCTGCTGCTCGACGAGCCGACCAGCGGCATGGACCCGGCCGGCCGCCAAGGCATGCTCGACCTGCTGCTGCGGTTGGGCAAGGACCATGGCAAGTCGATCCTGCTGTCGACGCATCTGCTGGGCGACATCGACCACGTCTGCGACGCGGTGGTGATCCTGCACCACGGGCGCGTGCGCTGCCAGGGATCGGTGAAGGAGCTGTGCAAGCGGCGCCAGGACCGCTGGCGTCTGCAGGTGCAAGGAGCCACGGAGCCGTTTTTGGAGGAGTTGCGGCAGGAGAACGTGCAGATCCTCGAAGACAACGGCCGGGGCGAGTTCCGCGTGCAGGCGCCTGCGAACTGGGAGACGCGCGCGTTCTTCAAGCTGGCCGACCTGCACGGCGTGCTGCTGCGCGGCATCCAGCCCGACGACGAGGATTTGGAGGAGCTGTTCCACCGCGTCATCGCCGAGCCGCCCGCTGGAGCGGCCCCGCCATGACGCGACCACGCCTGTCTCCGAACGAGGTGCATGTCTGGCATCTGCTGGCCGAGCAGGCGCCCGCCGCGATGGACGACCCGCGTTGGCGTGCGCTGCTGTCGGACGACGAAGCGGTGCGGCTGGAGCGCTACCGCCAGCCGCGCGATCGGCTGCACTTCTTGCTGGCGCGTGTGCTGACGCGCCGCGTGCTGGCGAACTACCTCGATGTGTCGCCGGGCGAGCTGCGCTTCGCTGCCGCGCCGCTCGGCAAGCCGCTGCTGTCGCACCACGATCTTCGCTTCAACCTGTCGCACAGCCAGGGGGCGGTCGTGCTCGCGGTCAGCGAGTCGCACGAGGTCGGCGTCGACGTGGAGGACGCCGGCCGCGACCGCCAATTGCTCGATTTGGCCGAGCGCTACTTCGCGCCGGACGAAGCGGAGCACCTCCGCCGCCTCGACGACATCGATCGTGCGGCGGCGTTCTTCGCCATCTGGACGTTGAAGGAGGCGTTCGTGAAAGCGCTGGGCCAGGGGCTGTCGTTCCCGCTGGACGCGTTCTGTTTCGACCTCGACCGCGACCGCCTCGTCGGCTTCCGCCCGCTCGCCGCGAACGTGACACACGACTGGCACTTCACGCAGTTCGCGCTGGCCCCGCGCCATCGCGGCGCCGTCGCCGTGCAAGCGGAGCGGGGAACGCCGATCCGCGTCGCGATGCACGACGCGCGGGAGCTGTTCGCGTAGTCACGCGCAGCGGTTGGAGCGGGAAGAAAGAAGACGTGCGTCGCAGGACGGGTCGAGCAACGCGAGGCCCCCTGCGCACCACGTTAAGGGGAGAGGGTGGTTGCGAAAGAAGGGAAGTCCCTCCCCAATCTCGGTTTTGGAGCTGTTTCAAAACCTCGGGCGACGATCTCACCGGCGGCGCGTTCGGTCGGGGCGGGGCAAAGCGGAGTGCCGATCGCGGCTTCGGTTGGTATCCTGGAGGGGTAGGACGCGTATCGACTCCTCTCTTACCGCGAGGACCATCATGAAGATGTCCCTTCTGCTTCTCGGCGCCCTTGGGGTTGTTGTGCTGGGCGGGCTGGCCCGTGCGGGCGACAAGCTCGCCGCCGAGGACCGCGCCATCAAGGCCAAGATCGCGGTCATCAAGCAGCAGCCCGAGCTGCTGCGCTGGCTGGAGATCCCCTGGGAGCTGGACCTGGCCGGCGCCTTCGCCATCGCCAAGGCGGAGAAGAGGCCGCTGTTCGTCATGGCCATCGGCGAAGACCCGCTCGGCCGCTGCTGAGGCTACGCCACCGGGCTCCGTGCGGGCCCGCTGAACAACCCGAAAATCGTGGAGATCCTGTCCACGAAGTACGTCCCCGCCGCGCTCAACCTCTACAGGACGCGCGACGAGAAAAGCCCCTCCGGCGACCTGCTGCGCCGCTTCATCAAGCAGAAGCAGATGTACCAGGGGATGTGGATCGTCGACAACGACGGCAAGGTGCTGGCCGCCCACGGCCAGTTCGAGGAGGACCGCGCCAAGTGGGCCAGGCAGGTCGACGAGCTGCTCGCCGAGGGGCTGAAGAAGTTCGGCGCGAAACTGTCGGCGCGCGAGCCGGAGAAGAAGGACCTGCTCCCCTTCCGAGGCAAGGGCGTGCAGGCCGAGGGGAAGGTGACGCTGGCCCTGTCGACCCGCTACGTCCACCAGGGCAAGGGGCTGGACTTCGGCGTCTTCGACACGATCCATCTGAGCGCCGAGCAGTTCGCCGAGTTCGCGCCTCCCAAGGCGAAGAAGGGGGAGACGTGGACCGTGACGAAGGAAACGGCGTCGCAGTTCTCGCGCTGCCTGTCGGTGTTCAGCGACCAGTCGCACATGCCGCTGCCGCGCGAGGTGACCGACGTGGCGTTCACCGGCGCGGTGGCCGAGGTGAAGGACGGCAAGGCGACGCTCACGTTCGCCGGCCGCATCGCCGCCGTCCACGAGCACACGTTCCTCAAGGGGAAGACCAACTCGGGCAAGGCGACGCTGCGCGGCATCGCCGTCTACGACGTGGCGAAGCAGGAGATGCTGTCGCTGCACGCGGTCCTGGAGGGGACCTACCGCCAGTTCCAGCCCTACGACAAGGAGGACAACCCGCTGGCGGCGTGCGTCGAGTGGGTGCGCGAGGAGCGTGCGGTGCAGGCGCCGAAGAAGACGAAGCGCCAAGCCCCACCATGAGCGAAGCGATTGGTGGGGGTCGAAGCTGGCGACAACTCACCCCCAGGAATCGCTTCGCTCATCCTGGGGCTTGGGGGTGATTGTTGCTGCCTCGCTACGCCAGCAGCCCCTGCTTCTCGAGGTACGCGATCACCCGCGTCGCGGCGTCCTGCGGCGACAGGGTCGTCGCGTCGAGGGCCAGCTCCGGCGCCAGCGGCGGCTCGTAGGGGTCGTCGACGCCGGTGAAGCCCATCCCCTTGCCGGACGCCAGCGCGGCGCGGGCCTTCTGGTACAGCCCCTTCGGATCGCGCGCCTCGCACGTCTCGATGGGGGTGTTGCAGAAGACCTCGATGAAGGGCAGCTCGCCGTCGGCGTGCAAAGTGCGGACCAGGTCGCGGTCCTTGCGGTAGGGGCTGATGAAGCTCGCCAGCGTCAGCACGCCGGCGTCGGCGAACAGCTTGGCGACCTCGCCGATGCGGCGGATGTTCTCCTCGCGGTCGGCGGCGGCGAAGCCGAGGTTCCGGTTCAGGCCGTGGCGGACGTTGTCGCCGTCGAGGACGTAGGCGAGGCGGCCTCGCTTCACCAGTTCGTGTTCGAGGGCGAAGGCGAAGGTGCTCTTGCCCGACCCGCTCAGCCCGGTGAACCAGAGGGTGGCGCCCCTCTGCTTGAGGAGGGCCGCCCGTTCGTCGCGGCTGGCGCGCCCCGCGTGCCAGGTGACGTTGGTCGCTTTGCTTTCCGTCATGTCTTTCGCGCTCGCATTCGTGGGAAGGCCCGCTCAAACGCAACCGTTGTCTTATGGCGAGCGGCACGAACTCGCATCCCCGCGTGGCGCGCGGCATTTCAAACACGTTGTCCCCTGCCTCTTCCTCCGCGTCTCCGCGTCTCTGCGGCTCGCTCCATGTCTCGGTGGCACGTTCCCTGTAAAATGAGCGTATTCGTGCAACCATCGCTACGCAAGGCTGGCATTCATGGCTCGCTATCTCGTCGGCATCGACCTCGGCACCACCAACAGCGCGCTGGCGTACATCGACATGCAGCAGGCGCGGGGCGACACGCCGCCGCGCATCCAGGCGTTCCCGGCGCCGCAGCTCGTGCTGGCGGGCGAGGCGCAGCCGCGCGAGCTGTTGCCGTCGTTTTTGTACCTGCCGGGCGAGCACGACCTGCCGGCGGGGTCGATCGCGCTGCCTTGGAACGAGAAGGCGACGTGGGCGGTCGGCGAGTTCGCGCGCAACCACGGCGCCAAGGTGCCGGGCCGGCTGGTCGCGTCGGCGAAGTCGTGGCTGTGCCACGCGGGCGTCGACCGCTCGGCGCCGCTGCTGCCCTGGAGCGCCCCGCCCGACGTGCAGCGCATCTCGCCGGTCGAGGCGTCGATGCGCTTCCTCAAGCATCTCGTCGATTCGTGGAACCATGTCAAAGCGGCGAACAAGCCCGACCTTCGCCTGGAAAAGCAGATGGTGGTGCTGACGGTGCCAGCGTCGTTCGACGACATGGCCCGCACCCTCACTGTGGAAGCGGCGAAGAAAGCGGGGCTGGAGAACGTCACGCTGCTGGAGGAGCCGCAGGCGGCGTTCTACTGCTGGCTGGCGACACATCCGCCGCAGGAGGCGAGCAAGCTGCGCGCGGGGGACAGCTGCCTGGTCGTCGATGTCGGCGGCGGCACGACCGACTTCAGTCTCATCCAGGCCGACGAGGAGATGGGCGGCCTCGCGTTCCTGCGTCAAGCGGTCGGCGACCATCTGCTGCTTGGCGGCGACAACATGGACCTCGCCCTCGCCAAGCACGTCGAAGCGAAGCTGCCGGCGGCGGGCAAGCTCGACGCCGCCCAGTACGGCATGCTGACGCAGGCGTGCCGGCAGGGGAAGGAAACCCTGCTCGGCGACCAGCCCACGGCCAACTTCCGCGTGGCGATCACGGGGCGAGGCAAATCGGTCATCGGCGGCACGCTGCACGCGAATCTCACCCTCGACGACGTGAGGCAGATCGTCCTCGACGGCTTCTTCCCGCTCGTCGCGCGCGGGGCTGAGCCGCAGCGCGGCGCCCGCACCGGGCTGCACGAAATGGGCCTGCCCTACGTCAGCGACCCGGCCATCACGCGGCATCTCGCCGGCTTCCTCGCCAAACACCTCGGCGACAAGAAAGCCCCGCAGGCGATCCTGTTCAACGGCGGCGTCTTCACGGCGCCGACGCTGCGCGACCGCATCGTCGAAGCCCTGCACCAGTGGTTCGACGCCGACCTTCCAGGCTGGCAGCCGCTGGTGCTGTCGAACCCGTCGCTTGATCTCGCCGTCGCGTTCGGTGCGACGCACTTCGCCTGGCTGAAGCACACCGGCGGCAAGCGCATCGGCGGCGGCATGGCCCGGTCGTACTACGTCGCCATCCACCCGCGCGAGGGGGGCGATGCTTCAAAAATCACCGCGCTGTGCGTGGTGCCGCAGCATCTGGAGGAGGGGCAGGAGATCGCGCTCGAGGAGCCGGAGCTGGAACTGGCGCTGGGGCAGCCGGTGATGTTCCCGCTGTTCAGCTCGACGGTGCGCGGCATGGACAAGCCGGGCGAGGTGCTGGAGCTGGCGCCGAAGCAGCTGCTGCAACTGCCCCCGCTGCACACGGTGCTGCGCGGGGGCAAGCGCAGCGGCGGGGCGAAGAACGTGCCGGTCACGCTGGCGGCGCGCTGCACGGAGATCGGCACCCTCGAACTCTTCTGCGTGGCGAAAGACGGCAACAACCGCTGGCGCCTCGAATTCAACGTGCGCGACCTCGTCCACGACAACGAAGGGGACGACGACAAGCCGACGAGGACCGTCGCCGACGTCTGGCCCGAGGAGCTGGTCCAGCAGGCGGCGAAGCACATTCGCGGCACCTACCGCAACGAGCCGGACGCGGCGCCGGCGACGCAGCTGACGAAGGCTCTCGAAGTCGCGCTGGAGTCGTCGCGCGACAAGTGGCCGACCGCGCTGTGCCGGCGGATGTGGGACTTTCTCTCCGAGGTGTCGGAGTTCCGCAAGCAGTCGCCGGCCCACCTGAGCCGCTGGTACAACCTCGTCGGCTTCTGCCTGCGTCCCGGTTTCGGCGACCCGATGGACCGCTTCCGTGTGGATCAATTGTGGAAGATGGTGAACGCGCCGCCGAAGAACGCGAAGACGAACCTGCAGCAGCCCGAGGGGGGCGCCGACTACTGGATCATGTGGCGCCGAGTCGCGGGCGGGCTGAACACGGCGCTGCAGAACCAGCTGGCGAGCCGGCTGAGGCCGATCCTGCTTGGGAAAGCGTCGAAGCCGGGAGCGAACGAGCTGACCGAGATGTGGCGCGCGGCGGCGAGCCTGGAACGGCTCGACGTGAAAACGAAGGAGCTGCTGGGCGAGGCGGCGCTGAAGCTGGTCCGCCGCACCCCGACGCCGCCGCAGGGGTTCTTCGCGCTGACACGGCTGGGGGCGCGGGTGCTGCTGTACGGCCCGCTCAACGGCGTGGTGCATCCGCAGGTGGTGCAGAAGTGGATCGACGAGATCATCACGTTCGAGCCGGGCCACGACAGCGAGCGGATCGCCTGGGCGTTCTGCCTGGCGCAGCTGGCGCGGTGCAGCGGCCAGCGCGCGATCGACATCGACGACAGCCACCGCCGCAGCGTGCTGACGGTGCTGCACAGCCTGTCGACGCCGCCGCACTGGGCGCGGATGGTGGAGGAGGTCGTCGAGCTGGACTCGTCCGAGCAGGACCAGATGTTCGGCGAAGCCCTCCCCATCGGCCTGCGGCTGGCGCGCAGCGAGGAGTGATTGATCGCGTCGTGCGGCGCCATCGAAGGGACGCGAATCGCGTCCGCGAAGCCGTCGAAGCGTTCCAACGTGACCGCCGCGGCGCGGCCTCTACTTCGCCACCATGAACTTCAAATCGAACTTGTACGCCTGGAAGTCGGGCGTCGTGTACAGCTTCGTCGCGACGCGCTCGATGTCCTCGGCCCGGCGAACGGTCGCCTCGACTTCGATCTCGTGGTTCGCTTTCGCGACGAGCCGCACGCTCTTCAGTTCGGGGCACGCCTCCTTGATCCGCTTCTCCAGCTTCGCCAACGAGGCGGCATCCACGGCAGCGGCCTGTTTCGCCGGCGTCTTCGCTTCAGGGATCGACGGCGTCTTCGCTTCCGGAAGCGAAGGCAACTGCGGCGTCGGCGTCTTCGACGGCGGCGGCGGCAGCGTCTTCGGAATCGGCTGCTGCGGAATCGGCTGCTGCTGCGGGACGGACGGCGACACCGGCTCATCGACACGGAAGATCGGCACCTTCGTCGGTGTCTTCGGCTGCTCCGTCGTCACGGGCGGCTTCGACGGCACGAACTTCGGCGTCTCGTCCTCCTCCTTCACCCGCGGCACGAACGGGTCGACCGGCTTCCTCGGCGCGGGGGGCTCGAACGTCAGCTTCGGCGTCTGTGTTGGCGCCTGCTCCGGCGTGTCGATCAGCTTCGGCAGCGGCGCCGGCTCCTGCTTGCCGTTCGGTTTCGCGCTCGGGTTCGAGGTCGCCTGGAACGGACCCTTCTTCGGGTCGGCTGGCGGGTTCTGCGCCACGGCCGGGTCGTTCGGGACCTGCGTCTGGTTCTGCACGCTGGTGCAGCCGTGCAGCCGCCGCAGCGACAAGCTCACCGTCAACTTGTCCTCGTGCGTGGGAATCGTGCCGTAGACGAACACCTTCCCGTCGGGCGCAAGCTGCACCTGCAACTGCGCCGAAGCTTTCGGCAAGGCTTCGCGCAGCGACGAGATCACGCGCCGCTGCAATTCCTGCGGCGCCATCGGCGACGGGCGAACCAGCAGGCTGGGATGCTCCTTCATCGCGTCGATGACCGGCGCGGAAGCCTGCACCTGGGCGAGCCGCAGGGCGTGCTCGCGGACGGCCTTGCTGGGGACGTAGCCTCGCACTTCGACGTTGGCGCCGTTGGTGCGGGCTTCGAGGTAGTACGGGAAGGTGACCGGGTCGGCGAGCCAGGCGATCTCGACGTTGATCTCGGCGAGGCGGCGCGGATCGGGCGCGCTCGGCGGACGCGGCGTGCTCTTGTCGGGCTGCTTGGGGGCGAACCACTTGAAGAGCGGGCGCTCGTTCGTCTGCGCGCCCGCCGCGCCCGCCGCGGCGGGCGCGAGCAGGGTGGCGAGGAGCAGAAGCATGGCGGCGGGTGAGAATCGCATGGAAATCCTCACGAACGGTTCGTGTCGGTCCTGCCGTGCGGGGCGTGGAAAAAGGGGCGGGATCCCGAAGGAACCCACCCCGCGCACGGAGGGTTGGAGGCTGGTTAGCGGACGGAGGTCATGTCGCGGATGACGGCCTGCTGGGCGTCGCCCGGAGCGACACACAGGTGCAGATGGTCCTTGTCGATGTAGACGACCTCGGCCCGGCGGCGCTTCGCTTGGAACGGGAACGGGTAGCTCGACTCGACCGTCTCCGTGAAGTAGACGGTGCATTTCCAGTGGCAGTGGTGCAACTGGGCCGGGCCGACCAGCGGGAAGAAGCGGGGCGGGTCGACCTTGTCGACGAGCTTCTCGATCGTGAACTGGATGTCGTCGCGGAACTCCTCGTAGATGTACGGGACGCCGCGCGTCACACGGGGCATGGCCCGCAGGATCTGGGCGCGGTCGGGCGGATCCTCGCAGATCGAGCGGTGGCCCGGCGGGATCGGCGGCAGCACCACCGTCCGG
>JAYSSW010000377.1:0-1916 GCA_043720335.1 Planctomycetia bacterium | reverse complement strand
ACGCGGGGCCCCTTCCCACGGGTTGCGCTGCGCTTCACCCGTGGCTACACTCCGCTGCCCCTTCGGGGCAGAAATCCGGGGCTATTTCGCCCAGGGACGGCGGTCCCTGGGCTTTCGGCGTTTCAATGATCCTCACTTCACCCCGCTGGCCTGACGCGCTTTCAAGAACTCGTCGCCGGGCTGCCAGGTCGACAGCGACACGGCGTTGGCGGCTTCCTTCGCCACGTCGTGCGCGAAGCGCATCAGCACGGGGTAGCCGCTGAAGTCCCAGTCCTCGCGGTACTCGTCGAACGGGGTGTGGTAGATCTTGGCGGTGTAGTCGGCGTTCGCCTTGGCGGCGAAGTCGGCGGGCTTGCCCTGGATCTTCTCGCCGGGGAAGACGGTGAACGCCGGCACGCCGCCGCGCGCCAGAGCGAAGTGGTCGGAGCGGTAGTAGTAGCCGAGGTGGGCGTTCTTGTCGGGTTCGATGGCGAGCTTGTGCCGCTTCGCCACGTCCTGCACCATCGGCCAAGCGGTGCTGCGCTCGGCACCGCTGACGACGACCGACTCCGGCACGCCAAGGGGGAGGATGGTGTCGAAGTTGAGGTTCAGCGCCGTCTTGCCGAGCGGGAAGACCGGGTTGGCCGCGTAGTGGAAGCCGCCGAGCAGGCCGTTCTCCTCGGCGGTGGTGGCGAGGAAAATGGCGGAGCGTTTGGGGCGCGGCTGTGTGCCAGCCCACAACCGGGCCATCTCCAGCAGGAACGCGCTGCCCGTGGCGTTGTCGAGGGCGCCGTTGTGGATGTCGTCGGCGCCGAGGTTCGTCTTGGCGACGCCGAGATGGTCCCAGTGGGCGGTGAACAGGACCGCTTCGCTTTTCAAGTCAGGGTCGCTCCCTTCGACGACGCCGACGACGTTGCGGGTCGCGATCTTCCGAATCGACGTGGGGATGTGGCCCTCGATGCGGACGCCGAGCGGGATCGCCTTGAAGCCCTTGGTGTCGGCTTTCTTGATCGCTTCGTCGACGGTGAGGCCTGCGCTCGCGAGGAGCTTGTCGCCCGCCTGGGCGGACAGCCAGCCGGCGAAGGCGAGGGCGGGGGTGCCGGGCTTGAGCAGGTTCTGGGCGCCGGTCAGCTTGCGGACGACCGAGTACGGGTAGCCGGCGGTTTCGTTGGTGTGGATGATGAGGACCGCCTTGGCGCCGCGACGGGTCGCCTCCTCGTACTTGTAGGTCCAGCGGCCGTAGTAGGTGAGCGCCTTGCCGCCGAAGAACTTCGGGTCGTCGGAGGGGGGCTCGTTGGTGAAGACGACGACGACCTTCCCCTTCACGTCGGTCCCCTGGTAGTCGTCCCAGCCGAACTCGGGGGCGGTGATGCCGTGGCCGACGAAGACCGCCTCGGCGTTGAAATCCTCTGATTGCTGAGTCTTGGCGACGCCGGCGAATTCGTCCTCCAGCTTGAACGGGACACTTTCCTCGCCGTTGGACATCGCGAGCGTCGCCTTCGGCCCGGTGGTGACGATGACGAGCGGCACGGCCTGGTAGAAGGTTCCCTTGTCGCCCGCAGGCTTCAGGCCCGCGTTCTTGAATTGCTTGGCGATGTGGTCGACCGCCAGTTCCTCGCCGCGCGTGCCGATGCCCCGGCCTTGGAGCTCGTCACCCGACAGGTATTTCACGTCGTTGCGGATGCGGTCGATGGAGATGGCGGGGACCGTCCCCTTGGGTTCGCCGGAGTCGAGCAAGCCGACACCAATGACCAGAACCGCCAACCCGACCAGCAAAGTGAATTGAAGCCGTGTCATCCGTGGAATCTCCCGGTTGCGTGCGTGCGTGTGCGACGATCTTTGGTAACCGTTCACCGCTGCGCGAGCATGGCGGGGCACGGCAGCCCGGCGCGGCGGGCCTCCACGGCGCTGCGCAGGTATTCCAGCGGGCTGCGGCC
>JAYSSW010000376.1:0-4238 GCA_043720335.1 Planctomycetia bacterium | reverse complement strand
GTGATCGCCCAGATCTCGGTGTCGGGGAACTCCTCCTGGCCGGTCCCCTTGAGGGCATGCGGGTCGTTGTTGCTGATGCCGAAGTAGTGCGGCATCTTGGTGTCGGGGCGGAAGCCGCGCGGCGAGCGGATCCACTTCGCGGTCCAGTCGGGGCTGGTCTTCTCGACGAGGCGGAAGAGGCTGGGGCCGACCTTCCGCATGTTGCCCGGCTTGTTGTCGACGTCGGCCTCGACCCTGGCGCGTTCGATGGGGTGGAGGCTTTCGAGGGGCGGGCTGGATTCGAGCCGCATGTCGGGGCCGATCTGCTCCCCTCCCTTGGTCCCCTGGATCTCATGGCAGCCGAAGCAGCCGTTCTCTTTGATGAGGTTGTAGCCTCGCAGCAGCTTCGGGGCTTCCTGGCGGTTGTTGCCGCTGATGAGGTCGGTGATCTCATGGTGGCACTTGACGCAGGACGACTCGACAAAGCGCGCGGGGAGCATGGGGAAGTCCCACATGTGGCTGGCTTCCCAGCCGTGCGACTTCTCCCAGCCCGACTTCGAGCGCGAGTCGTTGGGGGTGTGGGCGGCGTTGACGAAGTCGGTGCTGCTCCCCTGGCCGGCGTGGCAGGACGAGCAGCCGAACTTCTCGGCCGGGTGCCTGCTGTTGGAGCCGACGAAGAGGTGGAGGCGCGGATGAGCGGCGAACTCCTTGAGCCGCGCCGGTGTCAGCGTCGATTCGGGCACGGTCGTAAGGGTGAGCTGGCTCGCGGAGGGGACCTTCGCGGCGGCGGAAGGCTCCAGCGCCTCGCGCCGCTTGGTCATCAGCTTGTGGGCCTCGCCGAGCTTCGCCTGGTCGGCGTCGGTGACGACGAGCAGCTTCTTGAGGTTGTCCACCGTGTAGGCGGGACGGTCGATGCCGACATGGCACGACATGCAGCGGTCGTAGCGGGTCACGTTCTTGAAGTTGTAGTCGATCGGGATGTCGTTGTTCGTGATCTGGTGGATCTTCGTCGGCGACGCGAAGCCGTCGATGAACCACTGCGAGCGGAACCAGTCGCCGAAGCCCCACTGCTTGTTGATGGCGATCTTGACCTGGGCGTCGAAGCGGTCGTTGACCTTCTTCCAGTCGGCCTCGGCCTTGACGAGCGGGCTTTCGAGGGCGTCCTTCTGCACGCGCAGCGACTTCATGGCGGCGTCGACGGAATCTCGCTCCGCCTCGGTCTTGGCGAGCTGGTCGTTGAACTTGTTGAGCTTGCCAAGATAGCCCTGGATCTCCGGGTTGGCCGAATCGTTGAGCCGTTCCATGCCCAGGTCGTACTCGCTCTGCGCCTGCGAGATGAACGACTTGATCTCGTTGTAGCGCGAGTTGAGCGTCTCGATCTTCGGCTGGAGAACCGCCAGGTCGGAGTTGAACTTGGCGACCTCGTCCTGCTTGCCCTTGCGCGTCTCCCGCGCGGCCGTGTAGGCGGCCTCGGCCTTGTCGAACTCCTCGGTGCTGGGGATCTGCTCGAGCGCGAGACGCTGGGCGAGGGCGACCTCCACGTCGCGGAAGCGGCGCTGCTCGGTCTTGTACTCGCGTTGGTAGTCCTGGACGAGCATCCAGACGATGCTGAGGAGCATCAGGATGGACGACACGCCGAACACGATGTCCAGGGTGCGCTGACTGCGGAACGGTTTGTCGGAAGCGGCCATGTCCTGCACCGGATGTCGTTGGGGGATCGTCCCCGGGCGGCGCGGCGCCGGCCCCGGGGCTTGAATTGCCAGTCCGCTGGGTTCGCTAGATGTTGACGAAGTACTCGGGGATGAACACGATGTACTTCAAGTTGATCGTCCAGCGAAGCACCATCTTGATGGGCAGCGACGCCATGAACTGGATGAGCGTCACCAGGATGAAGAAGCGGATGAAGCCCATCTTGATGTAGAAGCTGCGCATGACGGTCTTCGCCAGGATCGGGGGGAGCAGCACGAGGTAGGCGAGCGTCAGCAGGATGCCGGGCAGCTCGCGGATGAACCAGTGCTTGGTCTCGACCGACGCGCCAAGCATGTAGAGCCAGAAGTAGTCGGACAGGTTGACGTTGTTGAGCGGCACGTTCTTGTGCGGGTCCCACGGCTCGAAGGGGCCGAAGAAGTTCCAGTTGGGGCCGCGAAGGAAGGTGCCGAGCACGATCAGCACGACCCACAGGATCAGGAAGCCGAACAGGAAGGTGATGATCGCGAAGGGGCGTTCCTTGAACGTGTAGTAGCCGTTCCCCTTCGGGTTCACGTCGATGTAGGGCAGAGCGATGAGGCCTTGCACGATGAACGTCGGCAGCACGACGCCAGCCATCCACGGGTCGAAGTAGACGAGCATTTCCTGCAAGCCGAGGAAGTACCACGGGGCCTTCGACGGGTTCGGGATGCGCGACGGCGAGGCGGGCTGCTCCAGCGGAGCTTTCAAGTAGACCGCCCAGACGACGAGGATCAGCGTGCAGATGATCATCGCGATCAGTTCGGTGTAGACCAGGTCGGGCCACACCAGCACCTTGTCCTCGCCGGTCTTCTCCATCGGCGGCTCGCCGCGGGCGATGCGGTCGTCGTTGATGACCCCCTTGCGGAGCGCAAGCCAGGTCGTGTAGCCGACCGAGAAGATGAGCATCACGATCGGCACGTTGTCGGGCTTCGTGATGATGTCGCGGAAGGTCACGTTGGTGATGGCCCAGCCCGACGCGAACAGCGTCAGCGCGAGGATCGTCCAGGCGACGATCGGCTCGGTGAGCGTCCTGCGCCAGTAGCAGAGAGCGGCCAGCCCCAGGCAGGCGAGCACGAAGTAGCTGACCGGGTTCATCACCGCGTCGACGGAGTCCTTCGCCCAGTCGGGGATGATCCAGCCGACGTGGAAGAGGTAGGCCGCCGCGTGGAAGAAGAACAGGCCGGCGACGACGGTCCAGATCATCGTCTGCGTGCGGTTCTTCTGCTGGTAGTGCTGGTAGGCGGCGAAGCCGAGGTTGAGCAGTGCGACCACGACGTAGTAGAACGCCAGGCCGTTCTGCAGCGAATTCGACAGGTGACCGTGTTCGGATGCCATGGCTAAGCTTGTCGTAGTGAGGGAGGAATCCTCCGCGCCGTCCACGGCGCGGAGTGGGATGTCGCCGCCGCCGGGACTACAGGGCGCCGCTGATGCCGCCGTCCTTGCGGACGCGCCAGAAGTGGATCGCGATGAGAAGCGCCACCGCGAGTGGCAAGGCGACGCAGTGCAGCACGTAGAATCGGAGCAGCGCCGTTTCGCCGACGAAGCGGCCGCCTAACAGCAGGAATCTCGCGTCGCTGCCTGAGTGGATCATCTCGACGCCCCCCACCGTGAGGAATTTGGCGCCAGGCCCTTCGTACCCGATAAGAGGAGTCGCACGGGCCATGTTGCTGCCGACGGTGATGGCCCAGATGGCCAACTGGTCCCACGGCAGCAGGTAGCCGGTGAAGCTGAGGAGCAGCGTCAAGACGAGCAAGATGACCCCGACCCCCCAGTTGAACTCGCGCGGGGGTTTGTAGCTGCCGGTGAGAAACACGCGGTACATGTGGAGCCAGATCGTGATGACCATGGCGTGGGCGCCCCAGCGGTGCAGCTCGCGCAGGATGCCGAGCGTCGCCACGTCGCGGA
Source organism: Planctomycetia bacterium (assembly GCA_043720335.1). GTDB lineage: Bacteria > Planctomycetota > Planctomycetia > Gemmatales > Gemmataceae > JAYSSW01. The sequence continues at coordinate 626 of JAYSSW010000376.1, read as the reverse complement.
GCGAGAGGATGTCGTTGTAGGCGTGTTCGAGCGTGGGCCGGTAGTAGAACATCAGCAGCACGCCGGTCACGGTTTCGACCAGGAAGAGGAAGAACGTGATGCCGCCCATGCACCAGGTGTAGCTCAGTTCGATGCCGCTCTTGCGGACCGAGACCGGGTGCAGATGGAGGAACACGTTGGTGAGCATGACCACCACGCGGTTGCGGCGGTCCTTGGGCGCGGGGTGCCGGAAGATGCTCTTCCAGACCTGGGAATTTCGGATGTAGTCGCCGATAGCCATGGATGAACCTTGCCCTGGGATTTACAGGAGGATGTACGATTCGGAGTCGTCCCACTGGCCAAGTTCCTTCTGGAACTTGCGGGCCTTGTCCACGATGACCTGTCCGTCTTCCGTCTTGCGGATGGCGTAGCGTTCGAGGGGGCGGGGCGCCGGGCCTTCGAAGTTGACGCCGTTGATCTTGAAGCCGCTGCCGTGGCAGGGGCACTTGAACTTCTTCTCGCCCTCAAGCCAGTTGGGCGTGCAGCCGAGGTGCGTGCAGGTGGTGCTGAGGGCGTAGATGATGTCGCGGCCACGCTCGTCCTTGGCGCGGATGATCCACGATCCCTGCTCCTTGTACTTGTCGTCG
>JAYSSW010000375.1:0-1920 GCA_043720335.1 Planctomycetia bacterium | reverse complement strand
ACCACAACGGCATCGAACGCCGCCTCACCGACGTTCACGGCCACGTCATCGACGCCGTGCTGGCGTGAGTACCGCACCAAGCCCGGCCGAACTTCTGCAAACGCCTCTTGGTTCGCTATGCTGACCGCATGCTTCCACCTCCTTTCCACAACGCGCTGGTGCTGACCGGGCCGACCGGGTCGGGCAAGACGCAGATCGGCGTCGATCTCGCGCGAAGTCTCGGTGCCGAGATCGTGTCGATGGACTCGATGGCGCTGTACCGCCGCATGGACATCGGCACCGCCAAACCTACGCCGGAGCAGCGTGAGCAGGTTCCGCATCATCTCGTCGATGTGCTGGAGCCGTGGGAGTCGGCCAACGTCGCATGGTGGCTGCGCGAAGCGGAGCGCGTCTGCCGCGACATTGAAGCACGGGGCAAGCGCGTCTTGTTCGTCGGAGGGACGCCGCTCTATCTCAAGGCGCTTCTGTTCGGCATCTTTGAAGGCCCGCCTGCCGATGACGCGATTCGGCAGCGGCTTTCCGAGGAAGCCGAGCGCGTCGGCCTGGCGGAGCTGCATCGCCAACTCGAAGCCGTCGATCCAGCCAGCGCACGCAAGATCCATCCGAACGACCTGCGGCGCGTGATTCGCGCTCTTGAAGTCCACCAGCTCACCGGCACGCCTCTCAGCGCCTGGCAGACGCAGTGGGCCGCGCCGCTCCCACCTGCCGACGAATCGGAGCCGCCCGCGATCGTCTGGCTTGACCTGCCGCGCGAGACGCTGTACGAGCGCATCGACCGGCGCGTCGTCGCGATGTTCGACGCCGGGCTGGTCGAGGAAGTGCGGCAGCTGCGGTCGCTGGAGCAGCCGTTGAGCGTGGAAGCGTCGCAGGCGCTCGGCTACAAGGAAGTGTTCGCGTACTTAGACGGACACTCGGCCTTGTCGGCCACGATTGCCGAGGTCCAGATGCGCAGCAGAAACTTCGCGAAACGGCAAATCACCTGGTTTCGCCATCTTCCCGGCTGCCGCCCGGCCGACGGACGATTGACAGAAACCCTTTGGCAACCCAAAATGAGCATGTGACACTCCGCCGACGGCGACTTTTCTTGGAGCGCACCGACATGGGGCGTGGGACGCTGACGTTTCAAGTCCTTGATGGGATCGACAAGGGGCGGATCTTCCGCGAACTGTCGACGCCGGTCACGCTCGGCCGCGAGGAGGGGAACTCGCTGCGCCTCAACGACGAGCGCATCAGCCGCTTCCACGCCAAGGTGCAGATCGACAACGACGACGTGATCGTCACCGACCTCGAAAGCACCAACGGCACGCGCGTCAACGGCACCACCGTGCAGATCCGCCGGCTGCGCGTCGGCGACCGCATCGGCATCGGCCGGTCGCTGCTGCTGTTCGGCTCGAACGAGGAGATCGCCGCCCGCATGGCCGAGCTGAGCCAGCAAAGCTCCGTCGTCGCCCCCCCCGCCCAGGGCCTCGGCAAGACCGGCGTCGACGAGGGGGGGACCGGCATGGACCGCCCCACGCTCGCCGGGCAGGTCGACGGCAACCTCGAGTTCGACCTCAACCTCGACGAGCCGGTCCGCAGCACCAGCGACGCCCTGTTCATCGGCGTCCGCCAGCTGCCGCCGCTGCCGCTGAAGCTGTCGCCGTCGCAGGCGGCCCGCGTCGCCGAGATCTTCGACTATCTCCACCAGGGGCTGACCCAGGGGACCGACAACTTGCAGGCCAAGGACGACGGCAGCCTGGTGACGATCCCGTTCTCCGACTGGCAGCGCATCCAGGCCGTGCAGATGCTGCTGTCGCGCTACCTGCGCATGGTCGCCGAGCCGCCGGAAGGCGAGAAGTAGCGTGAAGTTTCGCCGCGATGCGCAGCGGAGCGCGGGCACCGCGCGACGGCATTACCCATCGCCGCGCGGTGCCCGCGCTC
>JAYSSW010000374.1:0-4242 GCA_043720335.1 Planctomycetia bacterium | reverse complement strand
GGCGTCGTCGTGCTGCCGACCGGCACCGGCAAGACGTTCGTCGCGCTGCTCGCCATCGCGAAGGCGGGCCGGCCGGCGCTGGTGCTGACGCCGACCATCGACCTGATGAACCAGTGGTACGGCGAGCTGCTCGCGGGTTTCGGCGGGCAGGTCGGCCTGCTCGGCGGCGGCTACCACGACATTCAGCCGCTCACCGTCACCACCTACGACTCGGCGTACATCCATCTCGAACGCTGGGGCGCCCGCTTCGGCCTGGTCGTCTTCGACGAATGCCATCACCTGCCCGGTCCCAGCTACCAGTTCGCCGCCATCGGCGCCATCGCCCCCTACCGGCTCGGCCTGACCGCGACCCCGGAACGCGCCGACGGCCGCGAGCAGCTCATGCCCGACCTGGTCGGCCCGCTCGTCTACCGCCGCGAGATCACCGAACTGAAAGGGGAATTCCTCGCGGAGTACCGCACGCTGCGGATCATGGTCGAGCTGCCGCCGGAGGAGCAGCAGCGCTACGACGACGCCCGCGCGGTCTACCGCCAGTTCGTGCAGGAGAACGGCATCTCGATGGCGTCGCCGCAGGGCTGGCAGACGTTTTTGCAGCTCAGCGCGAAGTCGCCCGAAGGCCGCCAGGCCTTCCTCGCCTACCGCGAGCAGAAACGGCTGTCGCAGGCGGCGCCGGCCAAGATCCACCTCCTCGAAGAACTGCTGCAGCGCCACCTCGGCGACCGCGTGCTGATCTTCACGCACGACAACGCCACCGTCTATCTCATCGCCCGCAAGTTCCTCGTCCCAGCGATCACGCACCAAACCAAGACGCGCGAACGGCAGCAGATTCTCGCCCGCTTCCACAGCGGCGAGTATCCCATCGTCGTCACCAGCCAGGTGCTGAACGAAGGGGTCGACGTGCCGGCCGCCAACGTCGGCGTCATCCTGTCCGGCACCGGCAGCGTCCGCGAACACGTGCAGCGCCTCGGCCGTCTGCTGCGCAAGCAGGCGGACAAGCAAGCGACGCTGTACGAAGTGATCGCGAAGGGGACCGGCGAGGAGTACACCAGCGAACGCCGCCGCCAGCACACCGCGTACAAATAATCGAAGAGAAACTTCCTCCTCGCAACGGACGCGACATGCTGACAGGCAAGATGGTGCGGGTGCGGTTCGCGCGCGACCGGGTGATCCCGGCCTACCTCCCCGTGCAGGACGACCAGTGGCTGGATGTCGCTGCGCAGCTCCTCGACCTGTTCCGCACCAGCCAGCAGCAGACGCGCGGCGAGATCGAGGCCGACATCGACGAGATGTTCAGCGGCCTGACCCAGCCGCTCATCCATCAAGGCCTGGCGAAGCTGGTCGAGGACCGCTGCGATTTCGAGGCCGCGCCGGGCCATCCGCCCGACGAGCTGCGCGAGGCGGTCTTCCGCGCCGCCACCTCCCAGCGCGAGAAGCTGCGCGACCAGCAAGGCGCCGACTTCGACCGCGAAGCCGCCATCACCGAGGCGGCGGCGCAGCTCCAGCTCCCCACCGCCGACGTGGAAGCCGGCCTGTTCGGCGACCTCAAGAGCGAGCAGCGCCTGGTCCAGTTCAAGGACATCACACCACAACGTTTATTGGAACGCTACAACGTGTCGCTCGTGCAGGCGATCCTGCTGCGCTCCACCGGCGTCGAGGTCCGCGTGCAGAACGAGTCGCCTCAGCGCTGGCGGCAGATGTTCCGCGCGATCAAGTTCCACCGCCTGATCTGCGACGTCGAGCCGCTGCGCCGCAACGGCTACCTGCTTAAGCTGGACGGCCCGCTCAGCCTGTTCAGCGCGACGCAGAAGTACGGCATGCAGCTCGCGGTCTTCCTGCCGACGCTGCTCTTGTGCGAGAAGTTCGAGCTGACCGCCGACGTGCGCTGGGGCGTCGACCGCAGGCCGAAGAAATTGGCGATCAGCGACGAGGACGGGCTGGTGTCGCACACGGCGGAGAGCGGCCGGTTCGTGCCGCCGGAGGTGCCGATGTTCGTCGAGCAGTTCCGCAGGAAGTTCGACGGCGAATGGGAGCTGCGCGACGAGCCGGAGATCGTCGACCTGGGCAAGTCGTACTGGGTGCCCGACTACTGCCTGGTCCACGTCAAGACGGGCAAGACGGTGCTGCTCGACGTGCTCGGCTTCTGGCGCAAGTCGAGCGTCGAGCGCCACCTCGCCCTGCTGAACGCCAGCGCCGACCGGCCGTTCCTGGTCGCGTTGTCGGACCAGATGCACGTCGACGAAGCCGAGGCGGGCGAGATGCCGGCGCACGTCGTCCGCTTCCGCCACATGCCGCTCGCCGACGAGATCGCCAAGCGCGCGCACGCGCTGCTGTTCGGGAAGCGTTAGGAGGGAAGGATTCAGCCACAGCGGACCTGGGCGAGCGGCAGGCCGGTGGAGCGGGAAGTCGCACGATCGATGATCGCGTCGTTGCGGCGCGGATCGTTGACGTTTCACTGCCCGAAAGTGAAGGCCGCTCGCACCTCTCAGGACACCGCATCTTTCGCGAAAACGCGACATCGTTCCAGCGACTTGCAAGCTCATCGATCTTGACGCGGCGGCGGCGGCAACGGCATGTCCCGCGCTCACTCGCAATGGTGCTTCGCTTGCGGGTCGTGCCAGCCGCCGGCGGGGGCGAAGGCGGCTTCGTTCGCCTCGGCGGGGCCCCACGTTCCCGCGTCGTACTCGAACAACGGCGTCTCGGCGCCGAGGATCGGGTCGACGATGCGCCACGACTCCTCGACCGAGTCCTGGCGGATGAACAGCGTAGCATCCCCTTTCGCCGCGTCGGTGAGCAGCCGTTCGTACGGCCCCATGTCGTCGGCCGACTGGTGGCAGGCGACCAGCTCGACGCGCTCGCCGTCCATGCGCTCGCCCGGCCTCTTCACCAGCGTCCCCATCGCGATCGCCACCTCCGGGCTGAAGCGGAAGCGGTGGTAGCTCGAAGGCACCTGGCCGCGGTCCTCCAGCACCGGCTCGACCGACGGCTTGAAGCGCACCAGCACCTCGGTCGCCGTCACCGGCAGCCGCTTGCCGGCGCGGACATGGAACGGCACCCCGTCCCAGCGGGCGTTGTCGATGTGGAACCGCGTAGCAACAAAGGTCTCGACCCGTGAATCATTGGCGACCCCCTTCTCCTCGCGGTAGCCCCGGTACTGGCCGCGCACCACGTTCGACGGCGCCAGCGTGCGGACCGAGCGCAGCAGCCGATCGCGCTCGTCGCGCAGGGCTTCCTCGTCCTTGCCGGTCTGCGGTTCCATGCCGATGCAGGCGACGACCTGCAGCATGTGGTTCTGCACCACGTCGCGGATGGCGCCAGCCTCCTCGTAGAACGAGCCGCGCCCCTCGACGCCGAAGCTTTCGGCCATCGTGATCTGCACGCTCTCGACCTGCTTGTTGTTCCACGACGAATCGACGAACGGATTGGCGAAGCGGAAGTAGACGAGGTTCTGCACCGGCTCCTTGCCGAGATAATGGTCGATGCGGTAGATCGCCTTCTCGGGGAGGCGTGCGTGCAGCGTGTGGTTCAGCTCGCGGGCCGTGGCGAGGTTGCGGCCGAACGGCTTCTCCAGCACCACGCGCGAATCGCGGACGCAGCGCGATTTCGCCAGGCCTTCGATGACGGCCGGGAACACGCTGGGCGGCAGCGCGAGGTAGTAGAGAGGCCGCTCGGCGCCCCCCAGCGCCTCACATAGTCTGGCGTACGTCGACGGGTCGGCGTAGTCGCCGGCGATGTAGCGGAGCTGCGGGCGGAGCTTGTCGAACGCGGCGGAATCCAGCCCGCCGTGGTTCGTCAAACTTTCCTGCACGCGGGCCTGGAACTGCGGCAGATCCCACTGCGTGCGGGCCACGCCGATCACCGGCATCAACAGGCCGTCGCGTCGGACCATCGCTTGCAGCGAAGGAAAGATCTTCTTGTACACCAGGTCGCCGCTGGCGCCGAAGATCACGATTGCGTCGGAGCGGTCAGCAGTCATGGATAGCCTCCTGGAGCGAAAAATGACCTCGTCGGCGAGAATCTTCATGACGGTGGCTCTGTCTCGAAGTCGAAGCGAGGCTCCTCCAACCCAGCCAAGTCAACGCGAACGAAGCCGAAGAATTTGGACATCGGAAACGTCAGCCCCAGGCGAAGGATCCGCATCCGCTTGCCGGAAGGCGTGTCTTCCTCGTGGATCGAGTATTCAAGTTCCGAGGCGGCGAAGAGCGAAGGCCGCGCGTCAAGACTCCGTGCGTCTTCGGAAATCTG
>JAYSSW010000373.1:0-1921 GCA_043720335.1 Planctomycetia bacterium | reverse complement strand
CGTCCCATCGACGCGCTCGGCCAAATCGCGGAATGGCAGCGGAAGCATCCCGGCCACCCGCAGGCGATCTTCCTGCACGGGCTGGTCGACTACGTCGGCTCGAACCTGCAGGTGCCCGCCGCCAAGTTCCGCGAGGTGGTCGAGATCGACCCCGACCACACCGACGCCCGTTCGCTGCTGGCGGAGCTGCTGCTCGACCTGGGCCAACCCCAGGAAGCGATGACGCATCTGGAGAAGCTGCTCAAGGCCAGGCCGAACGACGTGGTTCAGCACGCCCGCATGGGGGTCTGCCTCGACATGCTTGGCCGGCAGGACGAGGCGAAGGCGCTGCTCGACCAGGTGCTGCAGCAGCAGCCGAACCAGCCTACCGCGCTGCTCGCGCGCGGCAAGCTGGCCCTGCGCGAAGGCGACCTGGAAGGCGCCGAGGCGCGGCTTCAGAGGGCGTGCGCGGTCTCGCCCGGCGACCACGCTTCGCACTACCAGTTGCTGCAGTGCCTGCGCCGGCGCGGCAAGGCGCCCGAGGAGCAGGCGGTCGCCAAGAAGATGAACGAGATCCAGGCCGACACCGCGCGCATCCGCGAGATCACCAGCAAGCAGATGGCGGCGTCCCCCGCCAGCCCCGCCCTGCACGCCGAACTCGGCGAGATCTTCCTGCGTAGCGGAGCCGCCAAGGAAGGGCTGCGCTGGTTGCAGAGCGCGCTGCGGATCGCCCCGGCGTTCGCCCCCGCGCACCGGGCGCTGGCGGAGCACTACCAGCAAGCGGGGCAGTTCAGCCGCGCCGCCGAGCATCGCTTGAAGGCGGGCGGCGCGACCGAACCTGCACCGCAGGACAGGACGAAATGACCGCGCTCCCCGAAACGCTGCCGACCACGACCCCGCCACGCACGTCGCGGTTCGCCTGGCTCGCCCGGCCGCGCATGCGGTTCGCACTGGCCGTGCTGCTCGTGGCATCGCTTGTGGGCGGCCCGCATCTGCTCGCATGGCGCGACCTGAGGCTCGGCCGCGCCGCGCTCGACGAGTACCGCACCGAGGCGGCGGTTTCGCGTTTGAATCGCTGCGTCGCCACATGGCCGCGCCATCTCGAAGCTCGCCTGCTCGCCGCGCGCGCCTCCCGCCGGGCCGGCGACCACGCCGCCGCCCAGGGGCACCTCGACGAAGCACGCCGGATCGTGGGCGACGAGTGGTCGGAAGCGGTCGCGTTCGAGTGGGCGCTGCTGCGCGCCGAGATGGGGGATCTGGCGACCGTCGAGGAGCCGTTGCGGGTGCGCATGGAGAAGCTGCCGTTCCTCGCGCCGCTCGTGTACGAAGCGCTGGCGGAAGGGAACCGCCGCATGTGCCGCATGCGCGACGCGCTCCTGTGTCTCGACCAGTGGCTCGCCATCGATCCCGACAACCCCCAGGCGTACTTCCTGCGCGGCGAGGTTCATCGCCAGGTCGGCGCCCTCAACCGCGCCCGCGACGAGTACCTGCGTGCGCTCGCCGTCAACGGCGAACTGCACGCCGCGCGACGGCATCTGGTCCGCTGCCTGGTGCAGGTCGGCCGCTACCAGGAAGCGATCGAGCAGATCGAGAAGCTGCGCGTCGCGTTCCCGGACGACCCCGACCTCGCGGTGCAGCTGGCCCGCTGCCAGCACGACCTGGGCGACCGCCCGCTTTCCACGCGCACGCTGGAAGGGACGCTCGCCGCCCGGCCCACGTTCGGCCCGGCCCTGCGCGAGCGCGGCAGGCAGGCGCAGACCGCGCGCGAGTTCGCCGACGCCGAGCACTGGCTGGCGAAGGCGGTCCAGGTACAGCCCTACGACTACGAGGCGAACTGGCTCCTTTTCCAGTCGCTGCAAGGACAGGGCAAGGAGGACGAGGCCAAGCCGTTCTTCGCCAAAGCGACGCACCTGAAGGACCGCATGGAGCGGATCAACACGAT
>JAYSSW010000372.1:0-8872 GCA_043720335.1 Planctomycetia bacterium | reverse complement strand
GTGCCACAGGACCAAACCAGCGTCTCCGGCAACGCGTTGACGAACGACTCCGACCCGGACGGCGACAGTCTCACCGTTGTCCAAGTCAACGGCTCCACGTCCCTTGTCGGCCAAACGATCCAGGGCCAGTACGGCTCGTTCACGCTGAGCGCCAACGGCCAAGCCGATTACAACCTCGACTTGACGAAAGCGGCGTGGACGACGCTTGGCGACAACGAAACTCCCACCGACCACTTCACCTACCTCATCGCCGACGGCATGGGCGGCTTCGCGTCCGCCTCGCAGGATTTCCAGGCACCTGCAATCCGCCGAATCCGTGCCGAGCTCGCACCGATCCAGTACGAGCAGACTGCGCGAATCTGGGTCAGGATCAGCGGTTGCACTCCGAGCTCTCGCATCGTCATCAAACTCGATCAGTTGGCAGGGACAACCGTGGCCTCCTATTATGCGGCGGCCACTGGTGGCAATTTGCTTGACGAAGCCACCGATCCGATGATGTCGAACGCTCAAGGCAATCTTGAAGTCTGGATTCCCGCAAGTTCGCTCCCTTCAGGTGTGCACACGTTCCGAGTTGGCCAGCGAAGTCCCCAGGGCGGGATCCTGCCAGGTCAGCCACTTTCCGCCGAAACCGGAATCTTTCGCATCCTACCGCCTTGATAGCCATATTGCCTCGGACCGAATGATGCTCAATATGATTTTGTCAAAACGGCACGAATCACGCCGCTTCTGCCTGACTTATTGATTATCATTCGGGCCGGAACAATACGGCTTCAAATCCGACTGCCTTAACGATCATTGTCATTGTCGTGGCAAAACGCCAATCTTGAATGTTCATCTGCGCGGCTCTCGCAGACGACAGTGCCGTGACGGGGCATATCATGTCCATGTCCTCAATTCATGGAATATTTCTTTGCGCGGCCATGACCATTTGCGTGGCATTGCAGCCGTTCCCGGATAAAAATGTAGTCCTGGAACATTACAAATTGATCGGCGTCAAGATCAAATATGTGAACAGCAATAAGACGGGTGAAGTTGCTTCATTAGACTTTGCCGATTCGATTGTCCGCGATGATGATCTTGTGAATGTGGCTGTTTTCGATACGCTCCGTTCACTTTCGTTGAGCAATACAAGAATTACCGACAAAGCAATCGATCATATTATTAAGCTGAAGCAGCTCAAGAATCTGCGGATGAGTGGCGCTGACATTTCCGATCAAAGTGTGTCGCGGCTACTCGATAAATTCCAGTTCGACTCACTTGACTTGTCTGCAACCAAAGTCACTGACAAGGGCTTGAATTTGATCGCCAACCAAAAATCTCTTCGTGAGATCAGCTTGGCGATTACTGCAATTTCTTCAAAATCAATCGAGCAAATGAGCAAGATCGAAACGCTGTCCTCGCTCAATTTAATCAACACCAAGCTAGGCAAAGCAGATATTCAGCTCCTGAACTCAATGAAGGGCCTGCGCCGCCTCGATGCAGACGACTGCGGCATCACCGACGACACTCTGCGCAGCTTGTTGAATAGTAGGCAATGGCTGGAACTGTCTCTGGCAAGCAACCGAATCACCGATGCGGGAGTTGTTGGTTTCGCCAAACAGAAGGCGATTCGTCAACTGGACTTGTCTAGCACGGACATCACCGATGTAAGCTTGGGCGTGCTGTCGCAACTGCAGAGCCTTGAATCGCTGGTGTTGTCCCAGAACGACTTCACGGACGCGGGCATTCAGACGCTGGTGGTGCTCAAGAACCTACGGTTCATGCAGATTCATGGCCGGGGAGTCACGGAGCAAGGCGTCAGCGCCCTCCGCAAAGCGCTGCCGAAGTGCTTCATTCCGAAGTGACGGGTCGCGGTGCCGCATCGTTCGCCAAGATCGTTCCCTTTTCCTTCGCTTTCCCCGCCGCCTTCGGCTACGATGGCGTAATCCTCTCCATAAACTTCGCTTCCAGGGCGCCGGTCGGCGCGGGGGGATGTCGGCGGCGTCCCACCTCTTCCTGCGGGAGCATTGCCATGCAGTCGAAATCGCGGCGCGCGTTTCTGACGGATGTCGGCACGGGGATGGTCGTCGCCAGCGTCGGGTCCGCTCTGGCGGCCGATCTCGGCTTCTCTTCCGCCTACGCCAACCAGGGCGCCGAGCGCCTGTCGTTCGGAACCCTGGAACCCCTCGTCGGGCTGATGCAGGAGACGCCGGCGGCGCGGCTCGTGCCGGCGGTCGTCGAGCGGCTGCGCAGCGGAACCTCGCTGCGCGACGTGGTCGCCGCCGCCGCCCTCGCCAACGCCCGCACGTTCGGCGGCGAGGACTACATCGGCTTCCACACGATGATGGCGATCGCGCCGTCGTACCACATGGCCCAGGAGCTGCCGGAGGACCGCCGCGCCCTGCCGGTGCTGAAGGTGCTGTTCCGCAACGCGACCCGCATCCAGGAGCAGGGGGGCACGGCGCGCGAGGTGCTGCACCCGGTCGTGTCCGAAGCGACGCCGGCCGGACAGGTTGGCGGCGAACGGCTGCGCGAAGCGGTCCGGCGCGGCAGCCTCGACGACGCCGAGCGCCGCTTCGCCGGCATGTCCGCCAGCGCCGACGACGCGCTCAACAACGTCCTCTATGAAGTGCAGGACGCCTGCGAGGTGCACCGCGTGGTGCTGCCGTACCGCGCCTGGGATCTGATGAGCATCATCGGCCGCGACCATGCGCACGCGCTGCTGCGGCAGTCGGTGCGCTACTGTGTGCGCGCGGAGGGGCAGAACCACACCCGCAACACGCTGAGTGGCGTGCGCACGCTGGTGCCCCGGCTGCTCGACCAGTACCAGTTGCTCGGCCGACGCGGGGAGCCTCGGCAGGTCGGCGACGCCTGGGTCAACGACATGAGCCTGACGATCTTCCGCGCCACGCCGGAACGCGCCGCCGACGCCGTCGCGGCGGCATTGGCGGACCGGATCGACCCGGCGCCGATCTGCGAGGCGATCGCGCTGGCGGCCAACCAGCTCGTCCTGCGCGACAACGGCCGGCCCGCAGCGCAGGCATCCCCCAACAAGCCGGTCGGCAGCGTCCACGGCGACTCGATCGGCGTGCACGCCTGCGACTCGGCGAACGCCTGGTGCAACCTCGCCCGCGCCGCCAACCCGCGCAACAAGATCGTCTGCCTGCTGCTCGGCGCCTGGCAGGTCGCCCACGACCGCGGCGAGCGCGGCGGCGATTTCCTCAACTGGCAGCCCTACCCGCGCGACGACGCCCGCGAAGCCGCCCGCACCGTCGAGCCGAGCCGTCTGCTCGCCGCGCTGGAGGAGGCGATCCGGGGCCGCGAGCAGGCCCGCGCCGCCGCGCTGACGCAGCGCATCGGCGAAGCGAGCCTTCCGGTGCGGCCGCTGCTCGACCTGCTGCTGCGCTACGCGATCAGCGAGGACGGCGCCCTGCACCACGAGAAGTTCTACCGCACCACGACCGAGGAGTTCGCCACGACCCGCGCCGCGTTCCGCTGGAGGCACCTGGTCGCGCTGGCCCGCGTCACCGCCAGCGGCCACGGCTACGCCGCCCCCGGCCATGCCGAAGCGTGCCGGCTACTGGGGCTGTAGACTTCGCGCCTACTGAGCCCGAAGCGCCAAGCGAGGAAAGCCGCGCGACGATGCAAGGTTCCACTTGCGTCGTCGCGCGACTTGCGCAGCAAGAACCGTTCCTCGCTTGCGCATTGGCGAACGGGACAGGCGCCGCCTTGCATCGTTGCACATACGGCCTCGCTAGCGCTTCGGGCTCAGAAAACCTGGCTCTCGCTTGGCTGAGCCCGAAGCGCCAAGCGAGGAAAGGCACGCGACGATGCAAGTCCCCGCTTGCGTCGCCGGGCGACTTGCGCAGCAAGAGCTGTTCCTCGCTTGCGCATTGGCCAACGGGAGACGGAGCGACAATGGCCGTCGCGCGGGTTTCCTCGCTTGGCGCTTCGGGCTCAGAGGCGAATCAACATCCGCGATCAGCGGCGCATGAAGTAGAAGTTCGAGTTGTCACGCGCGATTGCTTCGAGGTAGTACTGGTAGTAGAACGCGATGATGCCGCCGTCGAGGCTGCGGCTGAGCTGCTCCTGGCGGACATCGGGCTTGAGGTACCAGTTGTAGAAGCCGAACACGCTGCGCGAGTCGAACAGCGATTGCAGGCGGTAGGGGCTTGCGACATTGGAGAGGCGGTTCAGGTCGACGCGGAAGGCGAGGTTGATCTCGGCGTCGAGCAGCCAAAGGCCGGGGACGTAGACGAGCTGGTGACCGCTCACGAAGGGGCCTTGCGAGCTGTTGAAGTTCATCGAGGCGCCCAGGAGACGGGCGTCCAACCCCTGCAGACGGGCAAGGGCGGCGCAGAGGTCGGCGATCTCGGAGCAGTCGCCGAGAGCGAGCCGCACCGTCTTCCAGATGCTTCGGCCATCGCTGTGTGCGGTGGCGTAGACGAGGTGCCCGTGGGCGAGGTTCATCGCCATCAGCAGACGGTAGTCGCGGTCGGTCAGGCCGGGATGCTGGGCGGCGAGCAGCGGACGCACCGCCAGGAAATGCTCGTCGAGCTTGCGGGTGAGAAACGTCTTGAGCTGCGCTTCGGTGCGCACGCCGGCGGCGTCGGCTTCGCTGATCCAACTCCGCAACACGTCCTTGTAGTTCTCAACAAACGACGTGTAGGTGTTGGACGAGTTGAAGTACAGTCGTCGCAGCTGGTTGTACGACAGTGCTTTGACGAAGCCGCGTGCGTTGCTGGGGATCCAGGGAGCGTCGGCGGTGAAGGGGAGCCGTTCACCGAAGTAGGGGCCACGGTCGACGCCGAGGGGCCAGGATCCGAAGGTCTTGGAATGGAGGTCAGCCCCGGAGGAACGCGCGACCAGCCACTGCCCGCTGGTGCGGAAGAAGCCGGCGAGATCGTCCTTGCCGTCGCCGTTGAAGTCGCCAGCGACGACGTTGGCGAATTTGGGAGCGGTGCGCCAGCGGTCAAGGGCTTTGGGGGTGAACGACAGGCCGCTGGAAGCGCCGACGCTCCAGACGCCGAGGACGGTCATGGCAGCGAGGTCGTCCTTGCCATCGCCGTTGAAGTCGCCGGACTGCCAGTCGAGCCAGCGGCTGGCCGGTCCCCAGTTGGCCCAGTGGACAGGACTTGTGGGGTAGCTGCCGTTGGACTGCGAGACGACGGAGACGCCGGTCTTGGCGACGCCGGCGAGATCGTCCCTGCCGTCGCCGTTGAAGTCGCCGACGAAGAGGTTCGTCCAGCGGCTGCTGCGGTTCCAGGTCGCGGCGATGCGGAGGGTGAACGCGGTCTTGGTCGACAGACCGATGGACCAGCTGCCGGTCTTGGTGAAGCCGGCGACATCGTCGCGCTGGTCGCCGTTGAAGTCGCCGACCTGGATCGAAGCCCAGCGCGAGGCGAGGTTCCACGTCGTCCAGCGGGAGGTGTCGAAGCCGACGCCGGTCGAGAGGCCGACGATCCAGGTTCCCGCCTTGGAGAAGGCAGCGAGGTCGTCCTTGCCGTCGCCGTTGAAGTCGCCGACCTGCACCGAAGCCCAGCTCGTGGTGGCGACGCCGAGGCTCCAGGTGCCGGACGTGAAATGGTCGTTGTTCGAGAGGGCGACGCGCCACTTGCCGTTGCGGGCGAGGCCGGCGAGGTCGTCCTTGCGGTCGCCGTTGAAGTCGCCGACCTTGACGGAATGCCAGCCGTCGCGGCTGCCCCAGCGGTCCCAGATCGCGGCGTCGAAGGAGGTTCCCGCCGACAGGCCGACGCGCCAGATGCCGGTCGCGGACATCCGCGCGACATCGGCCCGGCCATCGCCATCGAAATCGCCCGTGACCACCTGCGGCGCACTCAAGCCGAGGCTCAGCACGCCCGGCGCGGCCATCACCCGGCGGTCTTCCAACGTCTCCAGGGCGGGGACAAACGATGTGCGTCGGAGGGGAGCCGCTTTTCGCTTCGTCATGGGTTGCGTCAGCCGAAGGAATCGAAGACAACGAAAGATCGCCCGAGAAGGGATCCATCGTAGATTCGACGGACGACGCAACGCAATGGAAAAATGGATAAAATAAACAAGATGAGAGGAATGATCCGGCGGAATCGGAAGTGAATGCAAATCACCGGGCGAACGTGCCGTGGTAGGAGATGCTGCCGTCCTGCAGGGCGACGGCGTCCTGGGCGCGGATCAGGAAAGCGAACGGGGCCAGGGCGGGGACCGTCGGCAGGCGCAGGTAGACGCTTTCGGTTTCCAGCTCGTACATCGTGTTCCAGGTGACGCCTTCCAGCGACAGGTCCACGAGCATTGCCTCGAAGCTTTCCCGCAGGTCCATGTTCTCTTCCACCGGATAGATCTGCACCGGCACCGACACGGGCGAATGCACGTCGCCGGGCTTCTCCGCGTCCACCTGGAGGTGCTTGCGGATGCTCTCGATCATCCAAGGGCCTTTGTCCTCCAGGCATGCCAGCAGCGATTCGGTCTCGGCGCCATAGGGCTGCACCCAGCAGACCGCCTCGCACAAGCCGTTGGCGCCCTGGTCGCCCAGGTCGACCTGCACCTGGAGGCCGCTCTCCTTGCCCATGCAGCGGTCCCAGAAGCTCAGCGCCAGCGGAACACGGGCGACGAACTGCTTCGGATCCTGCGACACCGCGACGGCCCGGCATTCGCTGCAGAACTCCTGGAGCCTCAGGCCCAGCACGCCGGAGTACGCTTGCAGGCGGAAGCGGTGTTCGATCATCCGGCCCGCTTTCAGCAGGTAGTGGAATTGGCGATGCTCCTTGAGGACTGCTTGATGGTCGGACTTGAGCAGCGCGTCGATCAGCTGGCGGGTCGTTGGCGTCGCCTGGACTGGCATGACGCCGGAGCCGACCAGGGTCGCGTGGGGGAGGACGGGGGGCAGCTGGATGCGGTTGGCGGCTGGCTTTCGGACGCCCGACTCTTTCAGAGCGACGATCAGATCCGTGCATTTCGTGTAGCGGGACGACGGGTCGGGATGCAGGGCTTTCTTGAGAATGTCGTGGTCCGTGGTCGGGAGCGCTTCCCAGGGGATGTTCGCCTGGCCGCGCGCCGGCGCCTGGCCGGCCCGGCTGGGGCGGTTCTGCGTCCCGGTCACGAACTCGGCGTACATCATCGCCAGCGCGTACTGGTCGCATGACGGGTGGATCAGCCCCTTGTCGAGCAGCTCCGGCGGCGCGAAGCGCAGCGTCAGCTTCTCGATCGCCTGCCCCGACGCCATCCACATCAGCTCGATGTAACCGAAGTGGAGCAGTTCGAGCCGGCCTTCGCGGAAAACGATGTTGCGGGCGTTCAGCCCCAGGTGGTGCAGGTCGTACTGCTGGTGCAGCTCGTCGAGGGCATGCGCCGCCGACTGGAGCATTCCGAGCAGCTCGTCGCGTGGCACGCCCCGTGCTCCCCCCTGGGTGTAGGCGCGCTGCACATGGTCCCACAGCGTCTGTTCGGGCTGCTCCATCACCTGCACGACACGGCCGAACCCGCTGCGGTTGAACTGGGGCAGCGGCAGCGACGGGTGCCGCAGCCTCTGCAGGCTGCCGACGATGCGCTGCTCCGCTTTGGCGTCCTCGCTGACGAAGCCCGGGAAGATGTGCGCCAGCCGTTCACGGGTCTGTTCGTCGGACTGGATCTTCCACGTCTCGCCCAGCACCCCCTGCGCCACGCACTGCACGAAGCGGCAGCTGGGCAGCGGCGCCAGCTCGAACACCTGGCTGTCGAAGAGACGCGACGGCGTCTTCGCCATGCTCGACGAGTCGACCACCGTCTCCAGCTGCGCGTTCGTGCTGCGCATGTCAGGCTGGGGCGCTGACTGGATCGATGTCGCTGGCAGGTAGAATCCGCTCGACGTCTTCGCCTTCATCATCGGCAGCCGGAACATCGCCGCCGACAGGTGCATGGTGCTGGGGGTCTGCGCATTGAGCAGGGCGTGGACGAACTCGGTGCAGGAGTTGAACCGCTCCTCCGGCTTCTTGGACAGCGCCCGTGCAACCACGGGGCGGTCCGGGACGGACAGGCTCTCCAGGTTCGGCGGCGACATCAAGTGCATCATCATCACCTGCCTGGCGCTCTTGCCCATGAAGGGCAGCTTGCCTGTCAACAGCTCCTGGTACGCGATCGCCAGGCTGTACTGGTCGGCGTACTTGCTGACCTTCTCCTGCAGCACCTCCGGCGAGGCGTACAGCGGCGTGATGCCCTGCTTGGCCGCCTGGTCCGGCGCGTCGTCGTTGCTGCTGGTGTTGACCAGGCCGAAGTCGGCGACCTTCACATGGTTCGAGATCAGGAAGAGGTTGCGGGGCTTGATGTCGAGATGCTGCAGGCCGTGCTGGAAGTTCATCAGGTCGAGCGCTTCCGCCACTTCGAGGAAGTAGCACAGCAGCTCGTCGCGCGGGATGCCGGGCAGTCCTTCGGCCTGGTGCGCCTCCATTACCTGGTGCAAGTTGCGGTCGGCCAGCTCCATGATGATGAGCAGTTCGCCGTTGACGATCTCGACGCGCTCGATCGACAGGATGTACGGATGGCGGATGTTCTTGACGAACTGCAGCGATTGGAGTTCCTGGCGCGCTTGAGCTTCGTCCCCCGCATGGTCCAGGTTGCCGTACACGAACTTGATCGCCTTGTGCAGCCCACCGGGGACTTCGCACTTCCAGACCTCGGCGAACCCGCCGCTGCCGAGCGGTTCGAGGAGCCGATAGCCGGGCAGCACCTCGACCCCTGGCTTCTTGCTCAGGGAAGAGGATTCGAGAACAGAGACTCATTCCACGCCAGCCACGGACGCCCTTTCTACGGTCGGATCTGCTCCCGCTGTCATGCGTTTCGCCTTCGCGAGAGATTTACTGACAGCTGCGCAAAGAAGTAAACTTTCACCCGTGTAGCGGCAACCCGGCGGCGGCGAAGAACGATT
>JAYSSW010000371.1:0-8906 GCA_043720335.1 Planctomycetia bacterium | reverse complement strand
ATGAGATCGGCATGACTCGCCTCCAATAGGGCGAAGGAGTTGTCGGGCGATGTGGACCATAATAGCATTATAGAGCAGATTTCAAGCCGGCGTAATACATGACCCTGCAGGAGGCGAACCGAAGCATGCAAGCTGCGTGCGCTCGGCTGGATCCGATGCAGGAGCAGACGGCCGCCTACGTGGGCTGGCTGCTCACCAATTCGTTGTTCCTGGCCGAGCGCGACGCGATGCGGCTTCGCTGGGCGGACGCCATCCAGCATCTGGAGTCGTTTCCGCCCTGGCCCGTCTCGGCTTCGCCCGACGCTGCAACGCCGAAGGCGCACAAGCGGAAGTCCAAGAATCTGGTCGATGAGTTCGTTGCCGACTGGAAGGCGTTCCTCGCTCGCTGGGAGCTGCAGACGATGGCCACGTGGGATCTGCCGGAGCCGAACGGCAGCAACCTCAGCGGCTTGGCGCTTCCTTCCTCGGTCGCACAGCCGCCCAACCGCATCACCCTCGAATTGTCCCCAGTCTCGCGTATGCCAGGCAGCTTCTCCCTCGGGCAGCTGCAGGAGGAAATCCAGCGGCATCAGACGCCACCGCATCTGCAGCCATGGCTCGACGTGCTCAACCAGCAGCACGGAGCGGGGCTGCGTTTCCAGCGACTTGGCCACCTTTTTGAACTGGTCTTCTACCGCGACACGGTGCTGGCCAGCCGCTATGCGGACCGCTTCAAGATGAACGTCGGGCAGTTGGACAAGTTCTTTGCCGCTGCCTGGAGCCGGGACGTCGACAGCGTCAAGAAGCTCCGGCTGCACATCGGCAAGCTGCGGAGGTCTTCGGGCTGAAGTTGCCGTCCGCTGACAAATTGAAGAACCCGCTGCTGCCACTACACATCGATGCCGCTTCCGGCTGAAGGCGTCGCTCCGACAGGGAAGAATTGTTTTCCGTTCTTCCCTGCTTTTGCTTCCTCACTTCTTCGACAATCCGCGGACCGCTTCACGTCCAGCTTGCCTTGGAAGGCTCGCTGAACTCGAAGCCCCAACGCGGATCTCCCATGGTTGATCGACCATCACATCGACCCCTTGCCGCAGGGCAGGAAGACCAGCCGCCTTCCGCGCCGCACCAGCCCGCCTGCCTCACCATCGTGGAGCTCAGCGCACGGACCGGGCTCTCCGAGAGCACCCTGCGGCGGCGCGTGAAGGATCGCTCAATTCCGTGCATCCAGCCCGGCGGTCCCAGGACTCGCGTGGTGTTTCCGCCCGACATTCTGGACCGCATGGCATTGGCTACCTCGTCCCATATCGAGCCGGTCGCCGCATCTCCCGTTTCCCAGCCCAAACCCAAGTTGTCGGGTCCGATCCCCCGTTGGCGGCGCATGGACGCCTCGCCGGGGCGAGTCATTTTCTGGAGCTCCCTCATGCCCGCGAAACGCAAGAACGAAATGATCATCGGCCGCCACTTCACCTGGAAGATGGGCCAGCGCGAAGGGGTCTACTTCGCCGATGGCCGATCCAACACGCCCCACAATGCCGGCCGGCACTCCCTCGCCACGCGCGACCGCCATGAAGCGATGGAGCAACTGGTCCGCCTTGATCTGGTCATGGCGGTCAAGTGCGGTCTCGCGGAAGCCTCCGAGCTCAGCGCCGTGAAGGAACAGCAGCTCAGCTTGGAGGACGGACGCACGATGTACCTCGAGCATGCCGGGCGCCCGCCCGTGATGGGAGGGCGCGGGCACCCTCAAACGCTGCCGCTCCGTGTTCGACAAGTTCATCGTGTTCGCGACCAGGAAAGGCGTCCGGTCGTGGAACCAGGTCACGAAGCGGACGCTGGAAGCCTACGGCGCCTGGCTCGACGACGAGGACTACACGGTGGCCGCCGAGTACCTCGAGCTGACCACGATCAAGCAGACGTTGAAGTGGCTGATCGAAGAGAGGCATCTCCCCGCGTCCTGCTCGTTCGCGCTTCCGCTCGAGAAACCCAAGGGAACGACGACCTACTGTTACCTGCCGGAAGAAGTTGCCGCCATCCTGGCCCACTGCGCTGCGGACCCGGAACTGGTCTGGCTTGGGCAGTTGCTCACGGCGCTGGTCACCACCGGCTTGCGGATCAGCGAGCTGAGCTCACTGCGCTGGGAAGACCTCGATTTCGGCGCGAACACGATCCGTCTCGTCGACACCCGGCAGGAGGCGAAGCGAACCGAGCGCCAGCGCGCTCGCTCGACGAAGAGCCACCGCGACCGGGTGCTTCCGATTTTCCCGGACCTGCGAGCCATCCTGCAGGCGATGCCAAGGCACGCCGACGGCCGCGTCTTTCACGGCCCGCGCGGCGGGGTCGTCAAACCGGACACGATCCGCAACGTGCTCCGGCGCGAAGTTCTCGAACCGCTGAGCGAGCGATTCCCCGCGGTCGAAGGCAAGAAGAGCTTCCGGGACGGCCGGATCCACTCGTTCCGCCATTATTTCTGCTCCGTGGCGGCGACCAACGGGGTGCCGGAGCAGATGCTCATGAAGTGGCTGGGCCACGCGGACAGCCGGATGGTGCGGCACTACTTCCACTTGCACGACGCGTCGTCGCAGATGCACATGGCCAGCGTTCCCTTCCTGGGCGAAACCAAGGCCCAGGGGGCAAAAGAATAAACGGATCTTCCCTTCGCCGGGCAGGGTCGATTTGGGAGGATCAGCCCAGTGAGATCGGCATGAAGCTTGGTCTCGCTGAGAGGTGTGGCAGTCGTGTGACTTCCACCGAGTTGTTCACCATCACGGGAGGTCGTCGTAGCGAACGTGAGGCCTGGAGGTTCCGAGATTCGCAGGTGAAACGAGGTTCGAAGTGGCCGGAATGACACAGTGATTGACACAGACGACTGTGCCAATGAAAACCGCCTTCCCCAAACCCTTGCAAGAAGGGAACTTGGGGAAGGCGGTGAAAAGGAAGCGGAGAGGGAGGGATTTGAACCCTCGAGGAGCTTGCACCCCTATCGGTTTTCGAGACCGACGCAATCGGCCACTCTGCCACCTCTCCGAGTGTCGTCGGGGCATTGTAGCGACTGCCCCAGCCCTCGCAAAGCCGGCTTTGCGGCCAATTCCGAATCGTGCGGCGGTCGGCGGGGCGTTGATACAATAGGTCTCCATGCAACCCACTCCGCCGAACTACCGGGCGGTCCTGTTCGACTTCGACGGGACCTTGGCCGACAGCTACCGCGCCATCACGGCCAGCGTCAACCATGTCCGCGCCCAGCACGGGCTGGCGCCGCTCGGC
Source organism: Planctomycetia bacterium (assembly GCA_043720335.1). Classification (GTDB taxonomy): domain Bacteria; phylum Planctomycetota; class Planctomycetia; order Gemmatales; family Gemmataceae; genus JAYSSW01. The sequence goes on along the minus strand of JAYSSW010000371.1, from coordinate 5,669 downwards.
GTCGCGGACGTGAACCGCTTCGTCGGGCTGGGGCCGGACCATCTGTTGATGAACACCGTGCCGGTTGGCGAGTTGGCGGCGAACCTCGTCAGCTACCGGGCGCACCATCCGTCGGTGATGATGCAGCTCACGGTGCTGCTGCCGGGGGCGATGGAGCTGTTGGCCGCGCTGCATCGGGCGGGCAAGCGCATCGGGCTGTGCAGCAACAAGCCGAGGCAGTTCTCGCAGCGGCTGCTCGACCATCTGCAGGTGCTGCCGTTCTTCGAGCTGGTGCTGGGGCCGGAGGACGTGCATCGCCCCAAGCCGGCCCCCGACATGCTGCTCGCGGCGCTGAAACGGCTGGAGCTGTCGGCGAACGACGTGCTGTACGTCGGCGACATGACGGTCGACATCGAGACGGCGCGTGGCGCCGGCGTGCCGGTCTGGGTGGTGCCGACCGGCTCCAGCGAACGCGAGGTTCTTGTGGAAGCGCGGCCCGACCGGCTGCTGGCGAACCTCCACGAGATCCGCGCGGAGCTGATGCGTTGAAACGTGCCCAAGCCCCAGGATGAGCAACGCGATTCCTGGGGGTGCCGACCCCCACCAATCGCTTCGCTCATGGTGGGGCTTGGGCGCGTTTTCAATCTGCAATCTGCAATCTGCAATCCGCGATCTGAAATCCGTCTCCTTGCGAGGTCGCATCGTGGCACGCTTGCTCGTCATCAAAGGCGCGGACGAAGGGAAGCCGTTCGAGCTGGCCGACCCGGTCGTCGGGCTGGGACGCGACGCCGTCAACCGCGTGCGGCTGCTCGACACCGAGGTGTCGCGACGGCACGCCGAGGTGCGCCGCCAGGACAACGGCGAGTATCTGCTGGTCGACCTGGGCAGCGCCAACGGCACGTTCCTCAACGGCCAGAAGATCATGCAGGCGGTGCTGGCGCCGGGCGACCAGGTCGCGCTGGGGCAGTCGGTGCTGGTCTTCAACGTGGCCCGCACCGAGGCCACCCAGCGCACCAGCGACCTCGCCGAGAAGATCAGCATGATCGCCCGGGGCGAGGGGGAGATCGCGTCGGCCATCGTCAAGACGATCGGCGAAGGCGAGGGGAGCCGCATCCTCACGCAGCCGGAGAAGAACTCGCCGTGGCTGCGCGGGGCGCTGGCGAACCTCACGATCATGTACGAGGCGAGCCAGGCGGTCAGCCACATCCTCGACCTCGATCAACTCTTGAATCGCATCCTGGAGCTGATGTTCCGGTCGATCTTCGCCGACCGCGGCTGCGTGATGCTGAAGAACTCGGAGACGGGCGACCTGGAGCCGAAGGCGCTGCGCTACGCCAAGGACGAGGAGCCTGCCGAGCCGTTCGAGCTGAGCCGAACCATCGTGGACTATGTGCTGCGCGAACGGCTGGGGGTGCTGCTGTCGGACGCGGCGAAGGACGAGCGATTCAACACGGGGCAGAGCATTCTGCGCCTCGGCATCCGCGAGGTGATCTGCGTGCCGATGAAGGGGCGCCACGAGACACTCGGCGTCATGTACCTCGACACGCAGACGACGCACCGCGACGCCATCGAGAAGGGGCGCTCGAAGCTGGGCAAGTTCACCGAGGACCACCTGGCCCTGGCGATCGCCATCGCCCACCAGGCGGCGCTGGCGGTCGAGGAGACGCGCTACTACCACGCGATGCTGCAGGCGGAGCGGCTGGCGGCCATCGGGCAGACCATCGCGGCGCTGTCGCACCACATCAAGAACATCCTGCAGGGCCTGCGCAGCGGCAGCGAGATCATGGAGATGGGTCTCGACCAGAAGAATGAGATTCTGCTTCGCAAGGGCTGGCGCATCACGGAGAAGAACCAGGGCAAGATCTACGACCTGGTGATGGACATGCTCAGCTACTCGAAGGACCGCGTCCCCGCCGTCGAGCCGACCAGCCTCAACGAGATGGTGCGCGAGATCGTGGAACTGCTGGCGCCGCGCGCGGCCGAGCTGAAGGTGACGCTGGAGATGAGTTTGGACGAGCGGCTGCCGATCGTGCAGGTCGACACGGAGGGCATCCACCGGGCGCTGCTCAACATCGTGGGCAACGCCATCGACGCCGTGGAAGACCGGCCGGAGCCGAAGGTGACGGTCGGCACGCGGATGGGGGACGCGGGCTGGGTGCGGATCGTGGTGGTCGACAACGGGCCGGGCATCCCGCCGCAGCAGGTGGGGGAGATCTTCAAGCCGTTCGTCAGCACGAAGGGGTCGCGTGGGACGGGGCTGGGACTGCCGGTGAGCCGCAAGATCCTGCGCGAGCACGGCGGCGACATTTTGGTGCAGAGCCAGCTGGGGGTGGGGAGCAAGTTCGCGCTGAAGCTGCCGGTGCAAAGCCCGTTCGGCGCGGACCCGAACGCGACGATGAACGACATGCCGCTGTTGCGCCCGGAGCCGGAATGAGGGGGGGCGGTGAGCAAATGGATCAAGCCCGCCGCCGTCTGAGGCGGCGGGGTCACGCCTTCGCATGGCGCCGACCCCGCCGCCTCAGACGGCAGCGGGCTTGATGTCGTCGATGAATCTTGCCGCGGCGCTACGCCTCAAGGCGCCACGGGGCGCGCATGGGGCGGGCGAGGTGCCGGTTGGCGGCTTCAGCGCGTTCGCCGGTGAAGCGCTCCTCGCGCGGATCCCAGGTCAGGGCCTGACCGGCGAAGAAGCGGGTCGCGACGACGCCGAGGTGGCAGACGCTGACCGAGCGGGCGCCGACGCCGGCGTGGCAGATCGGCAGCTCGCGGCTGCGCATGCACTCGACGAAGTTGCCCATGTGGTTGTTCGACACCTGCAAGCGCGTCGCGCCGGCGGGCAGCGCGTCCGTGATGAGGTTCGGCTGGCTGGCGCGGATCGCGCCGCGGCTGACGAAGATCCACTTGCCGTCCTCGCCCTCGAAGCGGATGCCGTTCTCGCCCCGGCTGGAGCAGACGAGGCGGGTGCCTTCGCCGCCGTTGGGCCCGTTGCCGTAGGTGTAGGTGACCTCGAAGTTGGGGTGGCAGTTGAAGCTGTTGGGGCGGTTGGCCGGGGCGTCGCCGGTGCCGGTCACGCGGATGGGGCCGCTCTCGTCCATGCCGAGGGCCCACTGGGCGATGTCGTTGTGGTGGGCGCCCCAGTCGGTCATCTTGCCGCCGGAGTACTCGTACCACCAGCGGAAGTCGTAGTGGCAGCGCTGCGGGACGTAGTCGACCAGGGCGGTCGGGCCCTGCCAGAAGTTCCAGTCGAGGCCTTCCGGCGCCGGGGCGGCCTCGAACGTGCCGACCGGGTTGTCGCCGATGCGCGTCTCGATGCGCTGCACGCGGCCGATGCGGCCGTTGCGGACCAGTTCACACGCGAGGCGGAAGCGGGCGTCGGAACGCTGCTGGCTGCCGGTCTGCACGACGCGGCGCGTCTCGCGGGCGGTGCGGGCCAGGATGCGCGCTTCTTCAAGCGTGAGCGTCAGCGGCTTCTCGCAGTACACGTCCTTGCCCGCGCGCATGGCGGCGATGGCGATGGTCGCGTGCCAGTGGTCGGGGGTGCCGATGGTGACGGCGTCGATGTCGCGGTTCTCAAGGATGCGGCGGAAGTCGGTCTGGACGGTGCATTCGCGGCTGCCCCCCTGGGCGGCGTTGCGGACGAGGTTCTGAGCGAACTCGGCGTTGGGTCGGTCGACGTCGCAGACGGAGACCATTTGCACGCCGGTCTGGCGCATGGCGTCCTGCATGATGTGGACGCCGCGTTCGCCGCGGAGGGGGGCGTTGTCGGCGCGGCGGGTGCGGTTGGTGCCGGTGCCGATGGCGGCCATGACGATGCGGTCGTTGGGTCCGATGACGCGCTGCTTGGCGTCCTTCTCCTGCGCCTCGGCGATGGTTTCGTGGGCGTACCAGACGGGCAGGCCGGCGAGCGTGAGCGCTCCCAGGCTGCGGGCCATGAAGCCACGGCGCGACAGGTTGCCTTGTTGCGGTTGCATGATGGGGTCTCCTCGCATGGGAAAGGGTTGGATTCCCCGATGGTAGCGCGGCAGCGGCGCGAGAGCAAGCAAAAAGCGGGCGCCGGATTCTTCAACGTCGGAAGAACGAGAAATGATGAAAGCCCAGGGACGGCCATCCCTGGGCTTTCGATGCTTCAACGATCCTCGACGGTCAACGCCGGTTGGTCGCTCGATGGACGAGGTAGAGGAAGTCCACGAACGCCGCCGCTTCGGCGAGGTCCGGATTGATGCCGCGAAGGTCAGCGACCAGACGCTGCTTGGCGGCCTGCGCGTCCAGGTTTCGGATGTCAAGGCTGCCCTCTGCGGCCGCAACAATAAGCTCCCGAACATCCCCGGCTTGTCGCGCGGTCAAGTTCGGGGCGAGGTCGCGCAGGGCGCCGTCGATGGCGCCGTCCCTCGCGGCCAGGAGCGACTTGAGAAGCAGGAAGTTGACGATGTTCGGGTCCGACTGGGCGGCTTGCTCGGCGGCTTTGTGGGCGAGGACGGCGAAGACGATCTTGCCGGCGGCCTGCTGCTGACGGTTCGGATTGGCGGCGAATTTCCCCTCGAAGTTCCAGGGATTCCAGTTGGGGTCGATTTGGTTCAAGGGGTTTCCGGCGACCTGGGCGACCCGTTCGAAGTTGAAGGCCAGCTTCTCGCCCATGCCATCCGGGTTGATGGTGAAGGTGCCGGTGATCGACCCGCCGGAGATCTTGCCAGCGTGAAGCGAGCCGGGTTTCTTCTCGTCTTTCGCGCCCCACCAGGAGATGTCGTCTTTCTCGATCTTGCCTTCGAGCCTGCGGTGGACCTTGCCGCCGAAGATCATGTTGGCGGTGAACGTGTCGCCGGTGCGATTGGTGATGACGATCTCGATGGGGACGTAGCGGGTGGAGGTTTGCTGTTCGCCGCCGCGCCAGACGCTCCCCTCGGTGAGCAGGTCGGTCAGGGGGGTGGCCAGTTCGAGGGTGAGGGATCCGTACTCGACGGGGTCGCCCTTGGTCTTGAAGTATTTGATCTCGATCCGTTTGCCGTTGATGGCGCCGACGTTGTAGTGCCCCGGCTTGGCTTGTCCGGGCGCGCCGGACCATTCGATTTTCTCGCCGGCGACGCTGCCGACGACGATGCGCATATGCTTGCCGCTGCCCAGCATTTCGGCCTTGAAGTTGTTGCCGTCCCGTTCGGTGATGATCAAGGCGATGGCATTCGGCTTGCTCGTGATTTTCGTGGGCCGAACCTGGTAGTTCGTGCCGGTCCAGAGCGAACCCTTGGTGAACAGCTTGGCGGGATCCTGCGACTGGCGCGTCTCGGCGGGGGGAATGGTTGCTTGCCCCTGTGCCGGGATTCGGACAACCAGGAGCAGAAGCGCAGCGGTCACTGCCCCGAAGTAATGGCGCATGGAACCTCCTTGATGATGGACGAACTCGTTGAACAGGAAGGTATTCGCGGCGAGAAGCCGAATCTTTGTCGCGGAGCGGTGCCCGTGAGAGGGCCAACGAATTTCAGGAAACTGCTATGCAGTCTATAGCGATCCCGAAGCGAAAGGAAGAGCGCCGACGAGCGGTGATGCGGCGAGCCGGAGCGGCGGGCAATCCGTACCGCGCGCGGATTCGTCTAATAGGTGGGTGGGGATTCTCCCTCGCCGGTACAATGAGAGATGATGAAAGCCCAGGGACAGCCGTCCCTGGGTATGCCATACCCAGGGACGGCTGTCCCTGGGCTTTC
>JAYSSW010000370.1:0-1931 GCA_043720335.1 Planctomycetia bacterium | reverse complement strand
GAGGCGCGTCGTCTGGTCGGCGCCCCCGAACCGCCCGGCGTCCCCCTCGGCGAGCAGCAGCAAGCGGTTGACCAGGCTCCCCAGCCGGGTGCACTCCTCCATCACGTCGAGCAACAACGCGACGTACTCCTCCGGCGAGCGGTTGCGGTTGAGCGCCACCTCGACCGAGCTGCGGATGGCGGCCAGCGGCGAGCGCAGCTCGTGGGCGGCGTTGGCGACAAACTCGCGGTTCTGCTCGAGGTACGTCGCGATGCGGTCGAGCATGCCGTTGATCGTCTTCGACAGCTGGTCCAACTCGTCGCTGGTGCCCCGGATCGGCAGGCGCTCGTCGAGCTTGGCGGGGTGCAGCCGGGCGGCGGCGGCGATGATCCAGGCGATGGGGCGGGTGGCGCGGCCGGCGATGACGAGGCCGCCGATCGGGGCGAGGAGCAGGATCGACCCGCTGGCCAGGAGCATGATGCGGTTGAGCAGGCTGAAGTCCTCGTCCATCGCCTGCCGCGACGAGCCGAGGCGGACGAAGACCGGCCCCGCCGAGGTGTCGGCGCGGGCGTCGAGGATCCGGTAGCGGTCGATGTCGAGGGCGTCCTGGGGGAGCGTCCGCAGCGGCATGTCGGGCAGGGCCGGCGCGTTCTCGCTCGACCACAGGAGCTTGTGGTCGCCGTCGTAGAGCTGCACGAACCACAGGCGATAGGTGTGGTCCTTCGCCTTGTCCTCCAGCGATTCCAGCAGCTGGGGCCTGCGGTCGAGGTAGTCCTTGCGGATGGCCGAGCCGATGGCGGCCAGGTCCTCGCGCAACACCGCGTCGAACTCGTGCTGGATGGCGCGGCGGACCACGTCGCGCACCACGATCATGGTGACCCCCAGCATGAGGGAGATGATGAGCGTGTTCCAGGCGACGATGCGGAATCGCAGCGTCCTCAGGAACTCCCTAGGCCGCTCGAAGCGCATAGCCGCGCCCCCGCACCGTGTGGATGAGCGGCTCCTTGCTTCCGCGCAGCAGCTTGGTGCGCAGCCGGTTGATGTGCACCTCGATCACGTTCGTCGTCCCCTCCCAGTCCGACGTCCACAGGCTCTCGCACAACATCTTGCGCGTGACCACCTGCCCCGCGTGCCGCATCAGCATTTCCAGGATGCTGAACTCGGTCGGCGTCAGCTCGATGTCGACGCCCCCGCTCGACACCTTGCGCGTCGGCAGGTCCAGCTTCAGGTCGCCCACCTGCAGGTTCGGCGACGGCTTCGTCGTCGAACGCCGGCACACCGCGTCGATCCGCGCCATCAGCTCCGACATCGAGAATGGCTTCACCAGGTAGTCGTCCGCCCCCAGCTTCAATCCCGCGACGCGCTCGTCCACCGAGCCGAGCGCCGTCAGCACGATGATCGGCGTGCGGATCCCCTCCTTGCGGAGCTTCTCAAGCACCACCAGCCCCGGTTCACCGGGGATCAGCAGGTCGAGCACCACCACGTCGTGCTTCTGGGCGCGGGCGTCCTCCAGCCCCTGCAGGCCGTCCTTGACCCAGCGGCAGCGGTGCCCCGCCTCCTCGATCCCCTGCTGCAGCGACCTGCCGATGACGGCGTCGTCCTCGATGACCAGGATGTCCATGCTCGTGCCTCCGGATTGGAATGCGACCCCGTTGACCCACAGGCGAACGAGCCTCCTCGTAAACACGCCTTCCAGCGACCGGCCATCGCTGAGCCGCTATCTGCGGCGAGCGGCTAAGAAGCTGTTTCAAAACCTCGTGCGACGAAAATCGTTAGCAGGGATAGAAGGCGAGCGGCGCGGCGTAAGCCCGCCGTGAAAAGGATCGTTCGTGCAATGGCACGCTGGTCGTTGCATACTCCACGCGTCGCTTGCGGTTTTTCACGGCGGCGCTCAAGCCGCGCCGCTCGCCGTTGCAAAGAAGTTGCGACTCGCGAGGTTTTGAAACCGCTTC
>JAYSSW010000369.1:0-4266 GCA_043720335.1 Planctomycetia bacterium | reverse complement strand
GAAGGTCTTCGCCACGCTGCACAGCCCGTTCGAGGAGCTGCTGTTCCTCGACGCCGACTGCTACCCGTGCCGCAACCCCGAATTCCTGTTCGACCTGCCCGACTACCGCAGCCAGGGCGCCATCTTCTGGCCCGACATCGCGACCGTCGATCCGCGCCTGCACTGGCCCGCGTTCGGCGTCGCCGACCCGAAGCGGCTCGGCTCCGTCGAGAGCGGGCAGTACGTCCTCGACAAGCGCGCTGTTTGGCGCTCCCTCAACCTCGCCTGGTTCTACAACGACCACTCCGACTACTACTACCGCTACGGCTATGGCGACAAGCACACCTTCGAGGTCGCCTGGGCGAGCTGCGGCCAGCCGTTCGTGATGTGGCAGCCGCACGCGCGCTGGAGCGAGGTCGCCTACCTGCATCCGGGGCCGGAGGGGGAGACGCTGTTCGTGCATCGCTGCGCCGACAAGTTCCGCCTGGCCGCGCAGACGTACATCACCATGCAGAACCGCCACGCCCCGCACTTCCACCCCGATCTTCCCCTCGAACGCGAATGCTGGGGGTGGATGGACGAGCTGGCCCGCGCGCTCGGCGTGCCGTTCACCCCGCCAACGCTGTCAACAACGCCGGAGACGCGCGATGGCTGACCTTCCCCCCTGCCGCTGGCGCGAGACGCGCCAAGGCGGCGGCCTGCGCTGCCGCTCCGCGAAGTTCGTCGCGCCGCCCAACGACGTGAGCGCGGCGTTCTGCGCGGCGTGCGTCTACGCCGACCATCACGAAGCAAGCGTCGAAGCGGCGCCGTCGTCGCCGGAGCTGGACGCGGTGCGCGGGCTGCTGCCGAACCCGACATCAGCCGTCGTGTCGGCGAAGCGCGTTGATGGGCTGCCGCCGATCTTCTGCATCACCTGCTGGCAGACGCCGGAGCGCACCCGCAAAGCAGCGGCGCACTTCCGCGAGCGCGGGCTGGACGTGCAGTTCTTCCCCGGCATCCACGGCGCCAGCTTCGGCCTGCGCTCGCGCTACCACTCCGGCGAGCCGATGCCCCAGGGGCACACCGGGCTGGTCCTGTCGCACTACATGCTCTGGCAGACCCTGGCCTACCTCCCGCACGACGAGGTGCTGATCCTCGAGGACGACGCCTGGTTCGACGCCGACTTCGCCGAGCGCTTCCGCCTCGCCCGCGCCGATCTCCCCGCCGACTGGCAGTTCGCCTTCGTCGGCGGCGTCGCCCTGCACGGCAAGCACGTCGAGCCGGTCACCAGCCGCGTCGGCGTCATGCGCTACCCCTGCGGCACCCACGCCTACCTCGTCAAGCGGTCCACGCTGCCGCTGCTGCTGCACACCAACCACCGCGCCGGCGACCATATCGACCTGCAGCTGATCCAGCACACGCTGCCCCGCCTCCAGTGCTACACCTTCACCCCCTCGCTGGCGAAGCAGCGCGGCGCCTGCGCGGCCGACGAAGGGACCGGCGAGAACTGGCCGACCCTTACCGCCGTGGCCGACTCGTTCGACGATGTCGACTCCATCGACGGCTGGTTCGGCTTCTCCGACGTGTACGACCTCGCCGTCGAACGCGCACGCAACGGCGAGACCTTCGTCGAGATCGGCGTCTGGAAGGGGAAGTCGACCGCCTACCTCGCCAAACGCCTGCAGCAGTCGGGCAAGCAGGTCCGCTTCTTCGCCATCGACACGTTCCAAGGCTCGCTCGACGAGGACGGCCAGCAGGACGAGATCACGCGTCTGCAGGCCGACCGCCGCACGCTCTACGACGTGTTCACCGACAACCTCGTGCGCTGCGGCGTGCGCGGCCTGGTCACGCCGGTCATCGCCGACTCGGCCGAGGCGGCGCGGCGCTTCGCCGACCGCTCCGTCGCGTTCTGCTTCATCGACGGCGGCCACTCCTACGGCGCCGTCCGCCGCGACCTCGACGCCTGGCTCCCCAAGATCGCCCCCGGCGGCCTCATCGCCGGCGACGACTTCGCCTTCCCCGGCGTCGCCCAGGCCGTCCGCGAAACCTTCGGCGACCGCTTCCAGCTCAGCCGCCAGCACCACAAGAGCTGGATCGCCGCCGTCGCGGAGTGACGGCGGTCCGAACTGGAGCGAAGGGGGATTTTCCTTCGCTGGATTCCCATGCCCGCTGCAAGCCGAGGGCGCGCGATCCTGCTAGGATGGCCTGGACGACTTGCTGGCCCCTGACCCCTGCCAATGGAGGCGACGTGGAGCGGCTGATCCCGAAGGTGGCATGGACGCGGAAACATCTGCTCGGACTGGAGGACCTCTCCCGCGACGAGATCCTCGCCGTCCTCGACACCGCCGTCCATTTCGGCGACGACAGCACCCAGCGCCGCCGCAAGCGCAGCAACCTGGCCGGCCGCGTCGTCGTCAACCTCTTCTTCGAGCCGTCCACGCGCACCCGCATGAGCTTCGGCCTGGCCGCTCGAAGGCTGGGGGCCGACGTGCTCGACTTCTCGCCGTCGGGGTCCAGCACCAGCAAGGGCGAGACCTTCATCGACACGGCCAAGAACATCGAAGCGATGGGGATCGACCTCATCGTCGTGCGCCACTCCTCGACCGGGGCGCCGCACCTGCTGTCGCGCCATTTGCAGAGCGGCGTCGTGAACGCCGGCGACGGGGCGCACGAGCATCCCACGCAGGCGCTGCTCGACATGCTCACCATCCGCCAGCGCAAGGGCCGGCTGGAGGGGCTGACCGTCGCCCTGGTCGGCGACATCGCCCACAGCCGGGTGGCGCGCAGCAACATCCACGGGCTGACGAAGCTGGGCGCCAAGGTGATCGTGTGCGGCCCGCCAACGCTGGTGCCCCGCAACATCGGCGAGCTGGGCGTGGAGGTGTCGCACCACCTCGACGACGTGCTGCCCCGCTGCGACGTGGTCAACATGCTGCGCATCCAGTTCGAGCGGCAGCGCAGCGGGCTGTTCCCGTCGATCGCCGAGTACGCCCGACTGTTTGGCATGAACCGCGAACGGCTGGCGCGGTCGAAGCCCGACCTGCTGCTGCTGGCGCCCGGCCCGATCAACCGCGGCGTCGAGATCACCCCCGAAGCCGCCGACGGTCCGCAGTCGGCGATCCTGCAACAAGTCACGAACGGCCTGGCCGTGCGCATGGCGGTGCTGCACCTGCTCAGCGGCCAGCCGGCGGAGGCGTGAGGCGGCGTCACGCCCCCGTCGCGGGCTGCGCCGCGGGATCCTCCGCGAACAGGAACGCGTGCAGCACCAGCAGGCCGGCGCCGCACACGAGGCAGACGTCGGCGACGTTGAAGACGGGCCAGTTGACGTACTTGTACCAGTGGAAGAAGTCGCGGACGCCGCCGAAGACGACGCGGTCGTAGAGGTTGCCCACGGTGCCGCTGAGGATCAGGCCGAGCGACAGCGACAGCAGGCGGTTGCTGCGGACGGAGACGCGGAAGGCGACGCCGACGATGACGAGGGCGGCGACGGCGCTGACGACGGTGAAGAAGAGGTTGCCGAACCCGGTTTCGCCGCCGATGCCGAACAGGGCGCCGTGGTTGACGTGCGGCATCTCCGGCGCGCTGATGGTTCGCAGCAGCGCGAGCGGCTGGTCTTCGTCAATCGCGATATTCGTGTAGCCGGCGACGAGGTTGAAGACGCCGGGGACGACGACGAAGGTGCCGTCGCGGTACAGCCAGGCGAAGACGCCGTACTTGCTGCCCTGGTCGGCGATCAGCCCCAGCAGGGCGAGCAGGAGGAACCAGCGCAGGTAGGAGCGTTCGGGTTGCGTGCTCATGCGTCTCACTCGCGTTCAGGCGGACAGGGCGGGTTGCGGTGTCTGAAGTCTCGCCAAGGAAAGGCGAAGGTATACGTTCCTCGCCGTTCGCGGGCAAGCCGAATCGACCGGCCCATCGATCCATTGTAGGAGCCAGGCAGGAGAAACGGATGGACGAGACCGACGACCGATTCACCGTGGGACCATCGACGATCGCCGGGGCGGGGCAGGGGCTGTTCGCCGCTGTGCCGCTGGCGCCGGGCGACACGCTGCGCGTGGTCGGCGTGCGGGTCGCGGCGGGTTCCGTGGCCGACCGCTGCACGCGCTACGCCGACGCGTACAAGTTCCGCGTCGGCGCCGACCTGCTGGTCCCGCTCGGCCACGCCGCCCTCGTCAACCACGCCGCGACCGGCGCCAACCTCGAAAAAATCGTGGACGGGGACGACGTGCATCTCCGCGTCGTCCGCCCGGTCGCCGTGGGCGAGGAGCTGTTCTTCACCTACAGCGCCTACGCGCAGGAGCGATTTTTGTC